>JALSKP010000750.1 GCA_026988815.1 Myxococcales bacterium
CGATAGCGTCGCCGAGGGCGACCTTATTGCTGAAATCGAAACCGATAAAGCGACCATGGAAATGGAATCTTTTTTTGACGGAACCATTCTCAAATTGCTTGTCGAAAAAGGAGATGCAGTTCCCGTCGGCGCCCCTTTAGCGATCGTCGGTGAGCCCGGTGAAGATTATTCAGATGTGTTCAGTAGTTCACCTGCTCCTTCTGCTCCTGTGGTTTCGGCTCCCATAGCCGATATTGGCGAACCAATTCTCACCCCAAGCGCGCCTCAAGCGAGCGCAGTACAGGGTACAACGGGACGTATTATCGCCAGTCCGGTCGCAAAAAAAATGGCTGAGGAAAAAGGGATTTCTTTATCCAGCGTTCAAGGAAGTGGCCCAAAGGGACGCATCATTAAACGCGATATTGAGAACTATTCTCCGCTTGCTCCACCAGGTACTCCCGTCTTTGCCGAAGGCGGAGAAGGCGAGAAAATTCCGATGTCTCAAATGCGAAAAACCATCGCCAAACGCCTTACCCAGGTGTGGGTCGAGACGCCGCAGTTTTTTCTCACTCGTAGCGTTGATATGGGCGCGGCAATGACGCAACGAAAAATCATTAACACCCAATTGGCCGAGGCCGGTGTTGATGCAAAAGTATCTGTGAACGATCTAATTATTAAAGCAAGTGCCGTTGCCCTTGATCGATATCCAGACATGAACGTGTCCTACCGTGGTGATCATATTCTCAAATTTGACGCGGTGCATATCGGTGTTGCAGTTGCGATCGAGGACGGTCTTATTACGCCAACGATCAAGAACGCCCATCTTAAGCCCATTAGTAAAATTGCCTCCGAAATCAAAGAAATGGTTGGACGCGCAAAAAACAAGAAATTGCGCCCCGACGAATACACCGGCGGCACCTTTTCTGTTTCTAACTTAGGGATGTTTGGTATCGAAGAATTCACGGCGATTATCAATCCCCCGCAAGCCGGAATCTTGGCATGTGGCGCGGTTGCTAAAGTTCCCGTTGTCGATGAAAACGGCGAACTTAGCGTTGGGACGCGTATGAAGATTACCTTAACCTGTGACCATCGCGCCGTAGATGGTGCTGTTGGCGCACGTTTCCTTCAGGAGCTTGTGCGCCTTCTTGAAAACCCAATCCTCATGTTGGTCTAAACCGCTCCTCCGATTTTATGGAAAAACCCTATTCTCCATCTTGTGATCGTAACAAGGATATCATCCTAGAAAAGTTGGGTCCGCTTTTTAGTTCTACACATCATGTTTTAGAAATCGGAAGCGGCACGGGTCAGCACGCCGTCCATTTTGCACGCCATCTACCTCATCTTATTTGGCAGACAAGTGACCGATTAGAAAACCATAGTGCGATAAAAACCTGGTTGGATGAGGCCGGTCTGAGTAATACTCGCCCTCCGCTTGATCTCGATGTGAGCGCAAAATGGCCGAAATTATCGCAGGCCATCGACGCCATTTTTTCCGCCAATGCAGTCCATATTATGTCATGGGAAAATGTATGCAATTTTATCAAAAATACCGGCATCTATCTGGCGGAGGAAGGCCTTTTTGTATTGTACGGCCCTTTTAATTATGGAGGCAAGTTTACCAGTTTGAGCAACGAAAAATTCGATCTATGGTTAAAAAACAGAAACCCAGAAAGTGGTATTCGCGATTTTGAGGCGATAACTAAACTTGCCCAAGAAGCGGGTTTATGGTTCGAGGACGATATCGAGATGCCAGCTAATAATCGCATTCTTGTATTCACAAAAAAATAGGTGCACTGGTTGTCGACGCAAAGTAAAGAACATTAGTCCACCGAAATAACATGTTCGCTCTGTTAACTATCCTGAGTTTATCAATTTCGTCTTCTTGGAGGTTTGGTACAGTGTGATCATTTTCGGGGGGGAATGAAAAGAGGTTTCTTCTTTGGAATGAAGAGAAGTCCCCCTCTACCTCTGGGAGAGGGCGCCCTGAGAATGTGCGTTAGCACTTCCGAGGAAGTACTCTTGGGGTGCTTGGGTCATTTGTGCAGCTCTGCTGTAAAGGGTCGTCAACGAAAGCAAGTTCTCTCAAAATCCCCGCTGATGTGGATCACACTAGGTTTGGTAACATGAGCTCATAAAAACGTGTATAACAGGGAGTCGACTCCCGATATTACACGCTTTGTGATGCATTGGTTAAATGTCCACCAAATTTTCGAAGGATAGCGACTCAAGAGCGGGGATCTTCTCTCACCAACCCTTGTCATTACATATTTGGATCTTACTATTCTAAAAATAGGCGATTGGCGAAACCTTTTCGTCTCAGATGTATCCTATATTAAAGAGGAAATGAGATGCTAAAACGACAATATATAGAAAATAATTCGCAAGGCTTTAACTTCGAAGCCGAAATGTTTCAACATGTAGACGCGCTCTATTCAAAAGCTCTTAAATTTACGAAAAACGAGGGTGATGCCGAAGATCTCGTGCAAGATACTTTTTTAAAAGCCTACGTTGGTTTGGATAAATTTAAGAAGGGCACCAATGCGCGAGCATGGTTGTTCACGATTTTGACGAACAACTTTATTAATAAATTTAGGCGGAAAAAGAAGGAAAGAGAAATATTGGGCGCCGAAGATATTCGTGTCGTCCGAGAGAATTTCCACGATATGAGAAATATTGAACTCAAACAAAATCCCGAAAGCCTCGCCGTTCACAACAGCATCAGTGTTGAAACGCGAACAGCGTTGAATAAACTCTCAAAGGATTTTCGCCTGGTTGTGCTCTTGGCTGATTTGAACGATTTTTCCTATAAAGAAATTGCAGCGATGTTGGACTGTCCGGTAGGAACCGTCATGAGTCGATTGTTCCGCGGTCGTACCCTTCTTAGAGAAGAATTAGGGCAATATGCGAGCGCTGAGGGAATCGTTAAGATGGCTCAAAAAAAGGTGGAATATCTCGACGTTTCTAAAAGCGAAAAGTCGTGCTAATTTCTCCCTATGTGGCCCGAATATTTACATCATCTTTTTCTACAAATCCCCATTTCGGGCGCTATCGGTTTGAGTATTCTTGGTGTGGCCTACGTTCGCCAACCGGCGCAAAATCTCGAAAAGCTTCTGCGTTATATGGGATGGGGCCTCTTTTTTTGTATCATCGCCGCGTCTGTCTCAGGAATCCTGTCCGCGCCCGGCGCACTCGGCGGAGCAGGTCCCGAAGAACTATCCCATCATAGAAATATGGGATTGATGGTCTTCTTTTTCGCCGCATCTAGTGCGATCGCCTTCGAAGTCGGTATTCGTGATCAAACGTCGGCATCACAATACATCAAAAAAACAGCGGCCCTGATGTGGATAGCCGTTGCGTTGAGTGCGGTAGGAGCGGGCCATTGGGGCGGATCGGTGGTCCATTCCGACCAGATTCCGTGGGATAAATCCCAACCCGCCATTCAAAAGTTGAAAAAATAAATACGATTGTTAATAATGGGAATGAAAAAAACACACAACTTGTTTTAAGAATATAAGTTCTACGACATCCAAGCGATTTAAAAGATACGTAGAGCGGCCTAGTCCGTGTAGGCTAGGCCATTCAAGGAGGCTCGATGCAAAAACTATTTATCGTTTTTTTACTCTTCATTCCGAGTATTGCATATGCCGAACTTCCAGAGGTCGCAAAGCTTTTCGAAAAACAGAAAGCACGTGTGGTATCGATCCGTACCGATGTCGCAAAGAAGTCCATTGAGATGATCATGGGTGGTGGCGGTGGTCGTCAGGGCACCGGATTTGTTATCAGCAAAGACGGACTCATCCTGACCAACCAACATGTCATCGCCGGTGCGGATTCGATAACCGTGGCGATGTCCGACGGTACGACAAGTCCGGCATCCTTCATCGGCAGTGACGAAAAACTGGATATCGCACTTATTAAAATCGATCCAAAGAAAGACATCGATTTCGTTACTTTGGGAGAGTCCGACAGTCTTAAGGTGGGCGAATGGGTGGTCGCGATCGGGAACCCCTTTGGTTTGGCCTATTCGGTTACGACTGGAATCGTGAGCGCAAAAGGCAGAAATCTTGGCGCAAATCTTTACGATGATTTCATTCAAACGGACGCCTCGATTAACCCAGGAAATTCTGGAGGGCCGCTTTTTGATCTCAAAGGAAATGTGATTGGTATCAATACAATGGTGATTCGAGATGGGCAGGGCATCGGATTTGCCGTTCCTATCGATGTCGTAAAAACGATTATTCCCCAGCTAAAGTCCAAAGGATACGTCGCTCGCGGATATATGGGCGTGGGTTTTCAAGGTCTTGATAGCGAGCTCGCCGAGTCCTTCGATCTCCCCGTCAACCATGGCGTATTGATAGGTAGCGTCGGCGAGAAAGGGCCGAGCGCAAAAGCAGGGCTCAAACCTGGTGATGTGTTAACGCGTATCGATGGAAAACGTATTCGAAGCCTCCCAGAAATTTTTAGAAAAGTAGCCCTCATTAAACCCGGTAAAAAAGTACCGGTAGAAATTCTAAGAGACGGCGTTAAGAAAAAGCTTTTCGTCCGGCTCGCGGAACGTCCAGACACAAAGCGTGTGAAGAGGAAAATGATTAGTAAGCATGTTTACAATTCAGAATTCGGCGCGAAGACCAAGGCAATGACACGTGCACTTTCGAGACGTTTGGGCGTTAACCCCGGCATAGGTGTGATAGTACAAAGTGTAAATGCGAAGACACCAGCAAGCAAAATTCTTCGACCTGGTGATGTGATTCTGGAGGCCAATCAAACAATCTTAAGTTCCCCCGCCGATCTTGTAAAAGCAATCAATGCACAGAAAAAAACCAAAGCCATACGCTTTAAACTTATGCGCGAAGGCCAAACGCATTTCGTTGCTACTCGCCTATAACAACCGTCCCGTCGCCGCTTCGCCATCCGCTTTCGCCCGCTGGCATTGTTTTCAATCCCTCAAAATAAATGGGTAAAGATTCGGCAATCGGGAACCCTTCGGTGTTTTGAGCATGCATTTGAAGGTGGGGACGGTAACTGCGCCCGGAATTTCCACAGGCACCGATGGCTTGGCCGACAACCACATCGTCTCCAATTTCAACCTTTAAGGATTGATGTTTTAGATGTTGAAGGAAGATAAAGACGTCTTTCTTCACACGAATCACAACATGATTTCCCGCCGCCCGTTCCAATGTGGCCGGAATTTCGTCATTCACATTATCGGGTTCGTCGTTTTCTGCCTGCACGACTTTTCCGGAAACAGGGGAAAGGATGGGTTGACCAAAACAGTAAAAATCTTCGTTTTTCTTTCCATCAAGATTGAAGGTTTTGCCTTCCTTGCGGACGACAAAGTCAAAAGCCCAACGATGTGCGGGCGTCGTATTATGAAAGTTTCGCTTCGGATCTCCGCCACCTTGGGTGGTGTACCACTCCCCTTTAAAAGGGAATTTGACCTTAAAATCTTGTGTCCACTTTTCGGTCGACAAAGGCGCAGGAATAAGCGGCTCCATACCAACAATTCCAATGCCGAGCGCGACCAAGAAAGCGATCACGCGAGACTTCCTTAGGGCTGGCGGCTTCACGAAAGAACGGAAAACGCCCCACGTAAGGACGGGTATCGTCATCATACTCAGGGTGGGGATAAATTGGGTAAGGACCTGAACGGAGGTGCTACCCAAACGCATAAAAACGATGGCCCAAAAGACGATCATTAAAAGCGCGAGCATTCCTACGACATAAACCCAAACTTCAAGTTTTTCGTCGAGTGAGGGTGCATCGGGTTGAGGTTGGGATTCTTCGCTTTTTGATTTTGGAGTGTCTGACATTAGGTATTCCCTTTGGAGAACTTCCCGACTATTAGAACCTTCTTTGCCAGATTACAATACAATTTGCGCGGCACCTTTTCTTGGAATCAAAGGATTGAGCGATAACCCCAAGAAGGCCAAGCCGGTCAGGACCAGCATTGCGTTAGAGTAACGTGCACCATCGCCGAGGCCTTGGATACCGAGCCAACTTATGGCATCAATAGCTTGAAGCTCTACCGCCGTAATCGATGTCGCTACACCAAAGGCGCCTCCGATAAAGAAGATCATCATGAAAATACCCACACCTACGCCGGTGATCTCTTTGGGAACGATAAGACTGATGGCCGTCACCGAGGGACTCTGGATTCCAGAAAATCCGATGCCGTAGAGCCCCATTCCAACGGCGACGCCAATCGGATTGCCACCAGCATAAAAAGCGGTGACGAGATTGCCGATGATGAGGAAAATTGTCCCGATAAAAATCGGATAGTGGGCGCCTTTTTCGCTCCCCATTTTACCAAATTTAGGAGAAAGAAACGCAATCGCAATTGCACCTGGAACGAGAACTACGCCCGTCCAAATCGGCGCGAGATGATTTACTTCCGTTAAGAAAATCGGAACGAGAATGATGGTTCCAAAGCGGGTTGCATTGGATAAAAAGGCAACAAAGGAGGTCGCCAAATATTGTTTATTTCGTAAAATCTGTGGAGGCGCAAAAGGTGTTTTCGTACGATTGATCCAAATCCAGAAACTTGCCAATAAGGTAAACCCGCCTCCTACAACGATTAAGAAAGAGAGCGATGCGCCTTCATTTTTCAAAATCTGAAAACTGTAAATCAAGGCCGATACACCACTTCCCATGAGGAGTGCGCCAAGGAAATCAAAGGTGGTGTCTTTGCTTCTCGTGTCCATTGTTTTTGGAATCGCTCGATAAGCAAGAGGCCAGACGAAAAGAGACAAACCCGCAAAGGCAAAGACGGCCCGCCAACCTAGATTTTGCAATACGATTCCGCCAATAAAAGGTCCAATACTCGCTGCCACGCCGACCACACTTAGTATAATGCCCATCGCCCAGCCCCGTTTGGCAGGGGAAAAGAGGCGAGCGATCATGCTCGAACCCAGAACGGGGAGGGCGGCAGCACCCGCTCCGTGAAAGGCACGAAGAATAATGGCAACCTCGATGGTGGGGGAGAGCGCAACAGCAATTGCGCCAATACCGAAAACCGCCAAACCGCTCAGATAGAGGCGACGCATTCCAACAATGTCGCCGATACGCCCGTTAATGGCGCTAAAGATACCAAAGGTGAGTGCATAAACGGTCGAAATCCAACCGTATGTACCCTCCGTCACGCCGAAATCTCGCCCGACAAAAGGCAAGGCGAGGTTGATCATGGTTCCATTAACGACCGCAAAAAAGACGACCGTGGAAAAGATGATTAGTGCTGATTTTGAACCCTTAGACTGCATGGTTTTTCAGGGGAAACTAATCTCGATATTGAGCGCGTAATTCGTCTAAATAATCATCGTTATCGACATTATCTTCTGAGCTTTTTTCTGTTGATTCTTTTTCTTCGTTCTCTGGACCTTTCTTTCCGCGGGAAATGAAAATCACAGCCGCAGCAAAAACGAAAAAGGCAAAACCGATACCCATAAAGAGACCAACGTCATCCCACCAGGGAGGCTCGTTCATCCTGTATTCCTCGCCGTATTCCTCGAACAAGGTTTCCTTGATTTCTTCTACTTTCTTTCCTTGGGATGCCCAAAGTTGAATGTCTCGTCGCACACCGGCGGCAGCAGGCGAGGTACACATTGCCAGGGTTTTTCCGGGGCAAAAGGGGGAGAGGACTTGTTGGGAAACTCGGGTTACGATTTGTGAGGTTCGCCCGTCCGCCTTCACGATTCCTTTTTTGGCAGGTTGAGTGTTTCCTATGGTGGTGACGAGTAGGAGCATCGACGTCGAAAACACGAACAAAATTTTTTTCATAGAAAATCCGAAAAAGAAAGAGGACCACCTTACTCAAACTGGCGTCCCATTCAACTCCTAAAAACGAAATTTCTGGGTAAGAGGCCGTGGCGGTGTGCAAAGCACAACAGGCGTTTTTGGAATCTAGAATTAAATCCAAGCATTGCGTAATTGCCGTGTTTCTTCTTTTAGGTTGTCTAGAATTTCAAATCCATATTTTCCAGCTCGTCCCTCGCCCAGTTCGATCTCAACACTAAACAGAGTTCCGTTTCTAAATCCGGTCATGGTGAGTGACTGTCCAACGTTGTAAGTTTTCAACAGCGCGTCCAT
>JALSKP010000751.1 GCA_026988815.1 Myxococcales bacterium
CATTGTGGACTCCAAGTTCACGTAGATAAGAAATCCCTTTTACAATTAAATAATCATCTTTGCAATCATCCGGCCGAAAACACCTCTGGGAGAGGGGATAAGAATCCCACCGAAAAGGATCACACTACCCAACACATCCCAGGGAAGGATCATGCTTTACATCTTGAGCTTGAGTACGTAGATCTTGGCCTCTAAACTCAACCCTACTATGGAGCCCATCATGGCAAAGCATACCCTTCCAGAACTCAACTATTCATACAACGCACTTGAGCCCCACATCGACGCAAAGACGATGGAATTGCATCACTCTAAACATCACCAAGGTTACGTCAACGGACTCAATAACGCAGAAGCAAAATTGGCCGAATCGCGCGAAAGTGGTGATTTCGGATTGGTTCGTCACTGGGAAAGAGAATTGGCATTCAATGGCGCCGGTCATTTCAACCACGTTCTTTTCTGGGAAAACATGTGCCCAGCAGATCAGTCTGGGGCGCCTGAAGGCGACCTCCTCGCACAAATCAACACCGACTTTGGAAGCCTAGATAAGATGAAAGCACAATTTGCAGCCGCATCTAAAAAAGTTGAAGGAAGCGGTTGGGGAATGTTGGTTTGGTCAACGATCGGACAACACCTCGTTACCGTCGCTGTAGAAAACCACCAGAAAAATTTCCCTATCACTGCCATGCCCATTCTTGTTCTCGACGTATGGGAGCACGCTTATTACTTGAACTACCAAAACGCACGTGGCACCTACGTTGATAACTTTTGGAATATCGTAAACTGGAAGAACGTTTCTTCCAATCTAGAGCTTGCCAAAAAAGCGAACCGTTAAATTTCGAAAAGGTATTTCTTTATCATTCCTATGTATTGATCTAGATCAGAGGGATTCAGTCAAACGCGTTCCCATGCTCGGCGCGGGAATGTTCTTCGAACGAGCCATTCCCACGCGGAGTACAGGAACGAGAAATTTACAGAATTTTTAAATCCCCCCGAAAATGATCACACGCTTTATCATTCCAATGTATTGAAATAGGAGACCTTTCCAATTAATCTCCCTCGGTTCATTTGGTCTCCAGCCCTCTCAGCTACCATGACAAAACTCGTTCACATTACGACCGTCCCCGATTCTCTTATTTTTATCGATGGACAGATCGCCTTCATGAAAGAGCGGGGGTACGAGGTAAGCGTCATAAGCTCGCCGGGCGAAAAACTCGACGCCTTTGCGCGCCGTACTGGAACCCCCTGTTATAACGTGGAAATGCCACGCGCGATTACACCCCTTCAAGACCTGCGGGCGATCACCGAACTCACCAATACCCTCTTTGAAATCGAGCCCGACATCGTCCATGCTCACACGCCCAAAGGTGGTCTTTTAGGGATGATCGCCGCCTCGATCGCCATGGTCCCGCACCGCGTCTATCAGATGCGAGGCCTTCTAACCTTCACCGCGCAAGGACGACGAAGAGAAATGTTTCGCAGGGCTGAACAATTGAGCTGCGCCTTGTCGCATCGCGTTATTTGTCAGAGTCATTCCTTACGAGCCGAAGCCCTTCGCGAAAAAATGGTCAGCGAAAAAAAGTCCACTGTTTTACTAAATGGAAGCAACGGCGTCGACGCACTCGGGCGTTTTAACCCTTTCAATTCACTGACCGATATTCGCAAAAAACTAGGCATTAAAAAGAACGAAAAAGTCATCGGTTTCGTGGGACGCCTGGTCAAAGACAAAGGCATCGAGGAACTCATCGAGGCTTGGAAAATCGTGCGCAAAAACAACGATGCAAAACTCATTCTCGTGGGACCCATCGAAGAGCGTGACGCCCTTCAGAAAAGCATCATCGAAACCATTAAATCTTCGCCGGATATTTTCTGGACTGATTTCACGCGCGATACGCCAGCCTACTATCAGGCCTTTGATTTCTTGGTCTTGCCCACCTACCGCGAAGGGTTTCCAAACGTTCCCTTGGAGGCCGCCGCTATGGGTATTCCAACCATCGCGACCGAGGTTCCCGGTTGTATCGATGCCGTCGTCAACGAGAAAACCGGGTTGTGGGTACCCTCGCAAAAGGTCCCCGAATTGGCCGATGCAATGTTGCGATATCTGGGCGACGATAAGCTTTGCAAAAAACACGGAAAAGCCGCTAGGCAACGCGTTCTAGATTCTTTTCAACCCGAAAAAATATGGGAAGAAAACGATAAACTTTACCAACACATGTTGAGACAATATGCATCTTGCAGTTGAGGCCGTCGGTACAAAAAGAGGGGGAGGTTGGGTTATTCTTAATGAGGTCCTGGAAGCCCTTTCGACGGACCCTCGCTTTAGTCGCATCAGCGTTTTCGGCTCTCTACAATCTATTTATGCCGAGGCGAGGTTTCTTCATCCGAAGATTGAGTGGAAAAAAAGACGTGTCGCCGACCATTTTTATGCGGCTCGCATCCACTGGCTAAGTCGCGGTTTTAACGATGTTTTGGCCGCGAAAAATGTCGATTGTGTTCTGCAAATGAACGGCGTGGGATTCACCGATTATCCGACTATTTCCTATATTCAACAACCTCTTTTCTTTTCAAAGGAAGCACGCGCAACACTGGCCTACTCCCATCAAGCGCGCATTTTTGCTTTGGAAAAAATCGCCCAATTGTCGTGTGAACATAGCTCTCGGGTTTTCGTCCAAACACATTGGATGCAAGCGGCAATGCATCAAAAGTGGGATCTCCTTCCTCAGCTTTTACATTCGCCTCCACCAAAAATAGAAAGAATGTTTAGCGCAGATCGGGAACGCTCCGTCGTTTGGATTGGAAGCGAACTTTCGTATAAACGTCTACATTTTTTTCGGGCCCTAGCAGATCATCTAGATGAGGATATTAGACTCACCGATCTTTGTTCTTCTAACGCCGCCCTATCGCGCGAAGAAATTCTATCGCTGTTAAAACGATCGACCATCCTTGCCATCACCTCGCTCACGGAAAGCTTGGGCTTGCCGCTTATTGAGGCGATGGCCAAAGGAACGATGATCGTCGCTCCTGATTTTGCCTATGCAAAAGAAATTTGCGGTGATGCGGCGCTCTATTATCAAGGCCACTGCCTACCTTCTTTTCTCAATGCAGTTCAAAGCGCGCTTGAAGATCCGCAATTGCGTCGAGAGCATATTCGCGCAGGAACCCGGCGAGCCCTGGAGCTCGATACGCTCTCCCAAAACTACCTCGCCTTACGAAATGCCTTAGTGGAAGTCGGGCAATGAAAGCCAAAGCCGGACCTTCCCTACTTTCTAAAAAGACAAAATGGATTGATGTTCTGGACTACGATCCTGCCAATAAAATAGTTGTAGAGGTTACCAAATGGCTATGCCTTGGACCCGTGGAACGCAGTTATTTTCACTACCCTTTTTCTTTAAAAATCCTTTGGAATTATAGAAGTATCGGGGTGAAAGAGGTCTCCAAAAAAGTGCTATCACGCATGAAAAATCATGACCTCTCTCAACGCTACCTTTCAATCGGAGAAGGGCGAGTTTACCGTTCGAACTCGCCGGAATTTCTAGAAGGGGAAAGTGTTTGTTTTATCGCTCCAAATCACCCTGAAGGTTTGACCCGCGTCGCGCTCTACCCACGGTTTTTGGAAAAAAAAGATTTCGACATCTGTGATGATGGGGTGCGTTGGAGTTCTCTGGGAAAGGGTGAACATCTCTTTAAAGAATTAAGAGGTTTTGATCCACTGTCGGGTTTTGCGATACCCGAAATTTCTTTTTCTCACATCAAAAAAACGCTAAAAAGCATCGATTGGAACGAGGTTGAAAAAATTTCGGAAGCTTCTTTTTTCGAGCCTTCGAGATCTGAAAAAGAGGGCTTCTCTATTCAAAAAAAACATATGGGGAAAAGCAATAGCATCACGATTTTTGGCTGGGGACACCATGCACGAACACAAATTCATCCAAATATTCCTGCACCTTATTATCTAAGATGTGTCCACGATCTAAGTCCTTTGGTCTTAACGATGGCACCAAAGTCAGCCGCCATCTCGACTCAAAAAGATCTGTCGCTCAACGATTCCTCGTCGGTCCTCATCGTCGCGTCTTATCACCACATGCACGCAGACGTGGTCATCCAAGCCTTAGAATCTGGGAAAAATGTGATATGCGAAAAACCTTTGGCCACGACATGGGAGCAATACTTTCGGCTGGAAAAGGTACTGCAAACTCACCCTAGACTTCTAATGGCCTACCATCGCCGATACGATGCTTTCTTTTCCAATTTAGGCAGAGACCTTAAATTGAAAACACATCCGATTCGCTATTTTTGTGAGGTAAGGCAGGTGCGCTTGCCGAATTTGCATTGGTACAATTGGCCCCTTTCTGGAAGTAAAATCCTATCCAATGGATGCCATTGGATTGATCATTTTTTGGCCTTAAAACCTGACGAAAAAATATGTAGTTGGAAAGCCGAAGAAGGAGAGTCAGACATTCGATGTGAGCTCACACTTGAGGATGGGTCAACCTTTATCATGCACTTGTCCGATAAAGGCAGCGATGCCAAAGGCAACCGCGAAGAGATTGTCATTCGATGCTCGGAGAATGAAGTCAAGATCGAAAATTTTGAACTATACACTGCCACCTCTCCTTCTTACCGAAGGGTAGAGGCCACGAAAAAACTAGACGTTTTTCCGCGAATGTACGCGACGATTTTTAAGAATATTTCCGAGCACAAATACGACAATGTCTCATCCCTTCTTCGAACGCAGTTTGCCCTTCTTAAGTTAGAAGATTGTTTGAAATCGCGTTGATGAACTATTGTGCCTGTTAGCCGCGATGGGGGTTATCTTAGCCTTTTTTTATTTTCCGGAAATAAAATAGTAAACTTGAAGATTAAAAATGATACTTTTTGCTAGGTCTATAATGATAAAAAACATCGCCCTACTGGGTGTTAGATCACCCGAGGACGACCACAGACGCGCCCTACATTTCCATCACCCGAGGGAAGATTGTTTTACTCGACGCAAAGCTCGACGCCTTGAACGGCGAGGTTACTGTTGTGGCCATAAATTTGAATGGCGGTGAGGCTGGGTTGATCGTTGGGATGAAGATAATTTGACCAATCCACAGAATACCAATCGTAACTAAATCCATTAACAAGGTCGCTGATAACCTCACCGTAGAGCGGTGACCAAGCGCGAAAACGCGTAGAGCCGCGTGTTCCTCTCGCTTGAACCCACAAGGTCGCGTTGGCGAAGTTTAGTCCGTTGACATTGAAGCGCGTTCGCCAGTAGTTGGACGTATTGAAGATAGGATTTCCGCCGCCGGTTCGCGGAACGTCGCAAAAACCACGACAGACTTCTCGAACATTGCATGCGCTATTGGACACAAAGGAATAGGTACAACTGGCGTCCCAGACATCAACGCGGGCGCTGGATGAACCGCTATCGTAGTGAATTTTAAAAATCGCAAACCCGCTTCCGTTCGAACATGGGGTCGTGAGTCCAGTCGTATTGTTGGTTATACACGCACCATTTTGGTCTAAAATATATCCAACCGAACACGTGTTTTGTGGAACGCAGACGCCGGCGCCGCCATCGTGGGTGCTCGAACAATTTTTGGTAACCTGGTCGTCGCAGGTTTCATTTCCCTGAAGAATGCCGTCGCCGCAAGAGCCGGTGATCGTTGAACAGGTGTCGTTGCAATAATCTGAATTGGCCTGATTTCCGTCATCGCAGGCTTCGTTCGCTTGTTGAGTACCGTCGCCGCAGGAACCTGTTACGCTTAGACAATCGTCCTTACAATAATCGTTATCGACAAGATTCCCATCATCGCAGACTTCATTGATTTGGGTTTGACCGTCGCCACACACACCAATGATGGCTTTACAATCTGCCTGACAATAATCGTCCGGATTTTGATTTCCGTCATCACAAGCTTCATTGGCTTGTTGAATATTATCTCCACATTCGCCGGTATGAGCGCTGCAATCGTCCTTACAATAATCGTCGTTTTTGGTATTTCCGTCGTCACAGGTTTCGTTATTTTGTTTGATATTATCACCGCAAACGCCAGTGATGGTTTGACAATCGGCTGAGCAATAATCGTCCTCATTTACGTTTCCGTCATCACAATTTTCGGCCGCATCAAGCGTTCCATTTCCACAAAGCCCCTCAATGACCCCTTGGCAATCCGCGCTGCAATTTTCGCCGTCGCAGACCTCGTTAGCTTGGACAATTCCGTCGCCACAAAAGGCGCCTCCACTGGTGTCGCGTCGCCCCATATCGGATTGGCTTTGATCGGTCGCTAGATCTTGTCCGGAATCGTTATTGATGATGAGAACACCGCCGTTATTGTTACGCGTATGGTCCGTTTTTCCGACGGAGTTGTCGTCTGAACAATTCCAGGCAAAAAGTAGAATCCCAAAATAAAGAGTGGTTTTTAGCATTATATTATCCATTTCCGCGCAAGGGCGTATTAAAAAAGTAGAGTCTTAATATCGATTCTAAAATCTCGTGTCAAATCGCCGGCGATTTTAGAGTTGGCCTAAGTATTTGCTTTCATAATATCGTAAAGAACTTTACAAATATAATCTACTTTTCGAAAGTAAAAGGAAGCACATCTGGTGAGATAAAGGCGGGCGTAGAATAGGTTCTGTCGTCAAATTCTAGATCGACAATATAGCCCTTAAATCCTTTGGTAGGCTCTTGAGGCCACATTTGGAGGAACGATCATAAAAATATCAAGCGTCCAGATCGGGCGATCAACGTCTGCCTCGCTTTGCCATTTTTGCGAAGTAACATAGAAAATATACTGCTGATATTGGTTTACAAGGTCCTTTTTGACGAGTTCATATTTAAATTCCCCATCGTCCATTCGCACGTATTTTTGAAGTTCGGTGACCGGAAGGGGAGTGGCATCGTTATGTGCATCCGCCAGATCCTGACCCATATCACCCACATCGTGACGAGAGGAATCGAGCGAGGCATCGGAGACCTTTAAGTCTTCGAACGCGTCCTCTGAAACATCACGAAAATCGTTGTTGCCAACCTCTGAGGCCGAGCAAGAGAAGATGAAGAGAGAGGCGATGAGGAGGATTCTTGTACACGTCATATTAATACCTGGGCGTCGTTTTGGTTATTGTTTCAGCCATCTCGTTGTTTTTTTGCAACGCCGGCGAAAATGAAGAAAGGCGAGGCCCAAAGCATCAAAGACGATTATGTTTCCCAAAGGTCGCAAGTAATATCATTTAAAAATCGTAGAGAAGCTCGTCAATATTTTGCGCTTGTTTGGTACCCACGCTTGGTGCCATTTCGGTTGGTGCGTAATCGCTATCAAAAGGATAGGTTTCGCCGTACTGATTATTGTGGGCCAACAAGCCCGTCTGTGGATCGATGCGCAAGTCCTCAACGCCGAGCAGAGCATCGTTAAGAAAGAAAATATCAGACTCGCTTTTCGTACGTGCGAAAGGTTTGTAAAACGCCGCAAAGATTGGAAGCGCGACAGTGGCACCGTGTTCCCCCCTACCAAGAGGAATCGTATTTTTATCGCTCCCAACCCAAACGATGGTCGTTAGCTCGCCGTCAAAGCCCGCGAACCACGCATCATATTTATTTGTTGTTCCCGTCTTTCCCGCCACCAACCAGTTTTTAGGTAGGTCATGTGCCGTTCCCCGGGTCACGACGCGACGTAATAGGCGCTGGATAATATAGGCGTTCTTTTCCGACGTGCCACGCTCTGGAAGATGTTTTGGAGCGGCGATTCGGCTCAAAAGAATGTCGGTCTGCCATTCCGGATCCGCGAAAGAAAAATGGTCAACGATGATATCATTTTGATGACGGAGCGATCCGATGGCATGCACGTCAATAGGCCACCCTTTTCTTTGGAAGGCCGTATAAACACGCGCCACCTCGAAGGGACGAGTACAATTGGCGCCAAGGGATGCGCTCGAAGATGCGTTAATGGGAGAACGAATACCCAACTTTTTCGCGCGTTGAACAACCCGTCCGGCACCCAAATAATCCATCAATCGCGCCACCGGAATATTTCGGCT
>JALSKP010000752.1 GCA_026988815.1 Myxococcales bacterium
CTGAGAATATTTTTTTGTGTTTTTTGCCGTATTCGTAATCCAAAATATTCTCGATATCGTCCTCAGTAAACGATATCGATCTTTTCTTTCCTTTGTAATGAACGATGATTTCTTGTAGCGGGAACCGCCCCATATTTTCATTTATCAACTTACGCATAACGGGGTACACCCCATCAGTTGCCGAGCTAAATGTTCCCTTGATAAATACACGGGCTAACCATTCTTTTAGTTTGAGTTCTATCGCTTTTTCTGGATTCAGAGTGAAGAATGGATTTACTGAATCCATTCTTATAAATGAAATATGCGATAGGAATAATCGCGTTTGTTGCGACTAAATTGTCTCGATTGTAACCGAACTTGCTCACAAGCCGAACAGCTGAACGCATTGAATTGGAAATCGTGGACCAGTTATCCTCAATTAGCCTTCATATTAGATTTAGTAAAGTTATCTACCTTAAATCTAACGTGATTTAGATCAGACAACACTAAGCATCCTTTAAGGATGAGGTCTTTGTTGAATTTAAATCCATCTCCAATCACGTTGATTTCGTCCACAAAATCATGAATAGCCTCCCTTGCATCTTTTTCTTTCCATTGCGCCGTCGCAATCGATAGTAGTAAATCCGAATAGCTTAATTTTGTTCCGCCGCTGTTAACGCGAATGAAAATCTGAAGCACTTTGTCGAGCTCTTCACTTTCTTCCAAGTAAAAACTGATCGTTCCTTGGTGTATTATGTTCCGGAGCTTAGACAATGCGTCTAACGCGAACTCGCCATTTCTTTTTTTTATATTTTGAAGAATCCATCAAATCATTTTTCATTGCAAACTTCATAATTGCCGACGGGTCTTCCATGCTCATGATTTCGCCTACTCTAAACCAGAAGACACTATCGCCTCTTTCTTCTTCGAATTCATTTTTCGTCAAAAACCGGAAATTATATTTCAGTTCGATGTCGTCCGATTCCGAAAACAAATCGAGGTAAAGATGTTTTTCTGGAAAGGCATTTGGCCGTTTCGGCGAGGCGGAAGCTTATACAGATCTCCTCTCCAAGATTCTTTTCCAATAATGCTTGCGCATCTTCGGAACTGAGATCTGAAATATTATGAACGTTCTTATCGCATTGTGAGCAATACATTTTATGCCCATTTCGTGGCATTAGATCGGTGTCTTCATGGCAGGGATGGGGGATGTTGACCAAGTTCTTCGTCACGGCTTACCTTCGCTTATGTGTTGATAATAGTAAAAATCGCTCGCAAATTTGACTCCTTAACAGAGCTTTTGAAAAATCTAAAAGGTCAAGACACACCCAATATGTGTACTTTCTTCAACCTCTTCGTCTCTTGAGAACAATCGGACCTGGGCGTTCGTTACGTTTTCGATGATTTGGCTGAGGCTGGAGTCGGCATATATACCGCGATAGACCTCGCCAACGGCAGTTCTTGCCATCATGACTTGGGTTAAAGCCAGCGCAACGAAAAGAACAGCCGCGAGTAATTTTTTCACGCCTTTGAATCGGTGAGTGAAGGGACGCGAATTGTTTTTAATCAGAGGCCTCATGACTTACCTATCTCGTTTACAATGTTTTCCAATAAATAAAATATTAGGGCGCACTTCGAAGAATGCCAAATGCGTCCAAAAGCTAGTAACAATGCGTCGAAAAGACACCGCAAGTAGAGCGTTATTACGGATATCCAGACTAATCTAATACTAATCTTTTGCGGATTATGTTGATTGGCCGGCTGATTAAAATCCAAAAAAATTTGGACAGAAGCGCGACCGTCGGTAATTTTAGAGCAGACATTCCAAGGAAGGAAATTATGAGAAAAAGTATAAGAAGAAAACCACAGATTCAGAGTACCGAAGAAAGATTGGCGAACGCGATTGCGCGTTACCATGAAGAAGGTCCGATCCTTTTAGAGAAGTTGTACGAGGAAATTCAAATCTTGCGTTTGAAGGTAGATGAGAAGGGTTTGAACAACTCGCAAGGGAAAGCGGAACGTTTGGTTTCCGCGCTTCGATAGTTTGCTAGTTTACCTTTAGTGCGATGAAAATTTCTTTAAGGGGTGCGCCGCAGGTTTTGGCTATGGTGTCCAAAAACTCAGGGACCGCATAGCCGATTGTAGGCAGAGCGCACACGAAATTATCCGCCTTAAGACAAAGCGAAAAGTGGGAACGAAAAACAAAATCGTCCTCTGTCGTAAGCCAGAATCGATTCACATCCGCACCACAAGAAATACAATTCTCGATTTCGATTTTGAATTTTTCGCCGGTCACGGGGTGTTCAACAAAAGTGCCATCAGAGGGCTGCATCTTTTCACAGATCGGGCAGCGATGACGCGGTCGCGATAGATCGATGAAGGGATCATAAACTGCGTGTTGACCTGATTGGATGCTAAGGAGGGGAGCCTCAAGACCTAAATCTTGGCAATAGGTGAGAAGTTTTCCGAGGGGTCGAAAAGCCTCATCGATAAAGTTCTCATCTTGCAGCGCCTTGCTTACTTTCTGTTGTGCACCGTCATCAAGTGGATATTTTTCGCGGATAAAAATATAGCGGGCAAATCGAATCACAAATCTTACTCAAGCTTTAGTCGTTTGATCTTCTCCACAAGCGTTGTTCGGTTCAATCCCAACAAGCGTGCAGCTTTTGCTTTGTTTCCTTCAGATTTTTTTAGGGCTTGGGACACCAGTTGTACTTCAAGCCTGCCAAGGGTGTCGGCCATATCCATTCCTTCACTTGGGACGTAGAGACCGAGTTGTTGGCTACGTTTTCCAATGCCGGTAATTTGGGCGGGAAGGTCATCCCTTTCGACGAAACCGCTTCGTTTGAGAATACAGACGCGTTGAAGTAAATTTTCAAGTTCTCGTATGTTTCCTGGCCAAGTGTAGTTCTTGAGATGGGTGTAGCATTCCGATGTGATGCCTTTCAAAGAGGTCCCATTGATTCGATTTTGGGCGTGTAGAAAATAGTCAGCTAAAACGGGAATGTCCGGAATACGGTCGCGTAAGGGAAGAAGATGCAGGGGAAGAACCGCGATGCGGTAAAAAAGGTCTTCACGAAAACCCCCTGTTTTTATTTCGTTTTCAAGGTTGCGATTGGTCGCCGTAATGAGTCGAAAATTCACAGGCGTGGTCGTTGTAGAACCTACCGGCCGAACAATATGTTCTTGTAGCACACGTAAAATTTTGACTTGCAAACGCATTGGCATTTCGCCGATTTCGTCCAAAAAGAGGGTTCCATTTTGCGCAGATTCGAAGAAGCCTTTTCGATTTTCATGTGCGCCCGTAAACGCCCCTTTCATGTAGCCGAAGAGTTCACTCTCAAGCAGGGTTTCCGGAATCGCGCCACAGTTGACTGCCAAAAAGGGACCGCTTTTACGATCACTCATGTTGTGAATCGTTCTAGCAAAGAGCTCTTTTCCGGTGCCCGATTCTCCGGTGATGATAACAGGGGCCTGCGCTTTGGCGATGGGCGCCAACATATCCAGAAGTTGATTTAAAGGTGAATGTTGGGAACGTACAATAATGTCGCGTGGATCGCTCCCGCGTGGCGGGACCGCACCTTTTGGAAGCGTGTCTTGAATTTCGGTGCTTAGGTCAGCAATATCTTTTTCGGAAAACTCAACAACCGTCCACGCGCCGAGTCGCATCGCATCAACGGCAGTTTTAACATCTTGGCTTTTGATGAGCGCGATGACGGGGGTGGGCGATCCAACATTAATCGAGGTGAGCACATCTCGAACGCGGGCTTGTTTTTCACTATCGTGGGCGATGATGCAAGCGAATTTGGTTTCGTTAATACGATGAACGAGTTCGCTTTGTTCAAGGCATAGCTCAACCGCCCAATCATCGTTTTCAAGATTGTTTTTGATCGATTGTCCGAGGGTTTTATCCCCAGTGACAAGCAGAATATGATACCTAGAATCTGCCATTATACTTCAAGTGGATGAGTGTGAGTAGACGATTTACAAACTCGCATAGATGCCACCTTTAGTCAAAATCAAACGCCTTCAAACCCATTTTCGTAGTGATTATTTTCGAGGAGATTTAACAGTTCTTTAAATTTCTCGTTCCCATACTCCGCACCAAGGGCCTCGTTCGAAGAACATTCCCACGCGCCCGCAGGAAGTGCCTTGGGGTGCAGATCTTGGGGGAACCATTTGACTGAATCACAGACGAGCGGTCCATTTAGTTGGGTTCAGGGTTGGCGTTTCCAAACATGTTTGGACGTACATTTTTCTCCGCGATTTATCGTGAAATTGAAACTTTCATCTTTGTTCGCGGTTTCGTTTTTGACACGAATCCTATGTTTGCCTACCGACAACTTATGGTTTCTTAAACGCCCCAAGGCACCTTTAATCCAAATTCCATCAATGGCGAGTTGGGCTACCATTGGAAATCCAATCGAAAAATTAAGGCAGCCGAATTCGTCGGCATCAAGGACAAAACGAAGAGGCGTTTTAACGCGGCTGACTTTTCTTTTCAGGGTTTCGTTTTGGTATCCTTGTTTACTAATTAGGAGCGAAAGCTTTTCATTTTTTTTGAATTTTTTACGAAAGGGCGTTCGTCCAATTTTCTTTCCATGATTAAGAATATCTGCCCCACTGGGAACACTTCTAAACGAAATATCCTTAAGCCTTTCGTCTTTTTTCTCTTCGAGGCGATTTTCGTTCTTGTTCTCTAGAGGAGGCTCTTTTTCACATTCCAGATGGATAAGAATATCGCTACGCGGGTCATCATAGCCCACCATCTCCAAGCGGCTACCGCAACCCTCTTTTTCGGCGCGTACTTTGACGAGGTTATTTTTCTGGATGAGAATGGTTCCACTACCTAAACCGATTTCTGCGGTGCCAACAAAAAGCTTGGCATCGCTGGGAATGGTCGTAACGGAAAGTGTACGGGGTCCCTCATTGACGAGGAGCTTGAGTTCGGCAACATCTGAGGAAAGGAGGTTCTTTTTTTCTTCGGAGATATCGAGGATAAATTTGCGTTCGTGATACCCCTCTAAGCTCAACGTGATTTCTCTTTTTCCAATTTCCAACGAGGTTTCAAAGGGGGTTTTCGAACCTGGAAGGGTCGCGCCATCGATCGCAATCTCGGCCCCTGAAGGCGTGCTTTCGATGAGGGTAAGCGCGTAGGATTGACCACTTGCGAGGTAAATAAGACCCGAGACCGCCAAAATTGCACCAAGGAATAAACCCACTACGAGCGCTCGTTTACGCCCCCCTTGTTTAACATAGGGTTGGGTTTGGGTGTGCCGAAGAGAGGTCGGTCCAGGCGTTATCTCACTGTCGAGGAGGCCGGAGACGCTCGATTCTTTTGCGTCAAGCCCTTCCTTTTTCGTCGTTCCCTCTGAACCCTGTGGAGCGATCGCTGTGGTATGGAAAGGATCGACTGAGGGCTTGATGCCGTCCAGTTGCATCTCCAAGGCGTCGTCCAAACTCATTGCGCCCAGCATATTCGGATCTGAATCTCTGGCTTTACGAAGGGCGCTATGTTCCAATCCTTCTGGAAAAAGTTCGAGTAAAAAAGCACCAAGATTTTTAGAACTCGGCCGCCGGTCATGCGCGTAAAGAAGTTGCATGAGGGCGTGTTGGAACTCGTCAACGGAGGCAAAACGGTCTTCGGCATTTTTAGAAAGGGTTTTGAGCACTAAGGTGTCAAGTTCTTCGTCGACTTCATGATTTAAAGTTGAAGGCGGATCGAACTCACATCGACGGACCATATCTAAGGTTTCAAGATCACTTTTCCCTTCAAAAGGGCGCATGCCGGTCAGTAATTCATAGAGCACAACGCCTGCAGAAAAGAGGTCACTTCTCCCGTCCATGGCCTTACCGCCAGCTTGCTCGGGGCTCATATAACAGAACTTGCCTTGGATTCGTCCGGTGACCGTTTTACCCATCCGGCTGGTGGCACGGGCGATGCCAAAATCGATAAGTTTGACCTCACCTTCGCCAGAAATGAGAACATTGGAGGGACTTACATCGCGGTGAACGATCTCCATGGAGACGCCCTTATTGTCCACTTTTCGGTGAGCATAATCGAGGCCTTTGCAAAACTCATGGACGATAAATAGGGCCAATTCCACGGGCATGGTTTGATGTTCAAGCGTGAGGCGTTTTTGGATCTCACGCAAATCCCGTCCTGCGATATATTCCATCGCGATATAATATTCGCCGGCCTCTTGGCCCATGTCGAAGACGGGGACGATATTTCCATGCACAAGTTGAACGACGATACGACCTTCGTCCAAAAATTTTTCGACGAACTCTTCTTCCGTGGCAAGATGGGGGAGAATTGTTTTGATAATGAGGTTCTTTTCAAACCCGCCTGCACCTTTTTGGCGGGCCAAATAGATCTCGCCCATTCCGCCTTCGGCAATGCGTTTAAGGAGTTCATATCGCCCTAGTTTTCGAATACAATCTTCCATTTATCTATTGAGCTTCGTCCAAAAGTTTATCTTCGATTGCATCAAAAAAGTGCGCACGTTTTGCCGCCGGTCGAGCAGCGAGCGGAAGGATATAGGATTTTACGTGGTCCCATTCGATGAGTCCCGCACTGATCGCGTTCCGGAGATTATAACATGCAATAATGTCAGCCAGGGTGAAGCGATTGCCAACTAAGAATCCGTCTTTTGGAAGTTCATTTAGTAAAATTCGATACTTAAAATCTAAGGTGCGTTGGTTGAGGGTTTGAAACTCTTTCGCATAAATACCGATTTTTCCAAGGAGATAATCAACGGTGCGCCCTTCCAAGCTTTCCGAAAAAAGAGCGACGATACGCAGAAAAGAAAATCGTTCGTCGTGCTCGACAGGGATCCTCATTTTGTGTTCTGGAAAGTGTTCGGCCAAATGATGGCAAATCGCCGTCGATTCGGTCAGGGTTTTATTGCGAAAAATAACGGTCGGTATGGCGCCGTAGGGGTTGAGGTCCCGGTAAGGAAAGGCGCGATGTTCGGTGACCTCTATCTCTTCGACCTCAAGTCCTAATTCTTCGGCTAACCAGCGCACTTTGCCACTTCGATCGTTAAATCCGAAGGAATGGATGATGATTTTTTCCGTCATTTGGGTTCACTCATGGGACGTCAGATATAGATGTATATTTGATTCGTTGGAATTAAACTATAAAAGAAGGCAATAAAATTCAAAAATTAGATCCTTTATGAAACTACCGCGTTTAATTGGGTAAAGCCGCCGGAGTTTTCCCATGAAAAAAAGTATATTTAGTCTCGTTCTCATCACCCTTCTTTCTCTACCGGCTTTTGCCGAATCGCCGCTTGGGTCCAAAAAGATGGCGTCGGCAAACCGCGCTGCATCGAGAATTTTAAAGGAGAAAATGAGAAACGAACGCCCGGCCGATGCAAAATTATTAGACGATGTAAAGTCAGCCGAAATTATCGTTGTTCAGGGGACCTACGATCGTGTTGAAGACGTTTTGGGCGCCGTGGATATCAAGCACACATTGATTACACTCGCTCAGCTCGAAAGTGTTGAACTTAGCGCGGGGCAACTTCTTATTATTAACTGCGCTACCCAGGGACCAAGCAAGGAGACCATCGCCAAAATTCGCAGATTCGTAAAAGCAGGCGGGTTTTTATACACCACCGATTGGGCCCTAAAATACGTCGTCCAACGCGCCTTTCCGACCTATGTTAAATGGAACGGAAAATCGACGAAGAATGATGTGGTAGGTATTAAAATAGTAAAGAAAGATAATATGTTCTTACAAAATGTAAACTTGTCCAAAGGCGATCCGCAGTGGTGGTTGGAGTCGAGCAGCTATCCCATTAAAGTTCTTGATAAAAAGCGTGTCCAAGTTCTTATTCGTAGCAAGGAGATGAAAAAGAAATATGGAAGCGAGGCAATCGCGGTGAGTTTTAAGTTCGGCGAGGGTCAGGTCCTTCACATTGCGAGCCATTTTTACTTGCAACAAAATAAACTCAAAACGAAGTCAGATAGGAAAAAAGGGGAAGAATGGATTGCTGACGAAGCTAACTTGTCCCCTGGAAT
>JALSKP010000753.1 GCA_026988815.1 Myxococcales bacterium
CGTCTGATTTGACGACAAAGGAAGCCGAAAAGCTTCCGAACTTCACATTTTCGACATTCAAAAATCCGCTTCCAGATAGCGTCACATCCGTGCCGCCAGTTGAGGGACCTTGGGTCGGCAAAATTGAATCGATAGTCACGCTTTGAACGTAGGTAAACCCGTCTACTATTGTCGAACGTTGGGCTGCCGTTCTTGCTTCAACATCGACGCTTCCTGGATTTCCGGGAGGCGTCCTGACGATGACGTGATCTTGGGCCTGACTTTGGATCGCGCCTTGAACACCATCAAAGAAAACCTGCAAGCTAGCGTCATTGAGTCCAACGCCGATAATTCTAACATCGAGCCCACCCTCGGTAGGTCCAATTTGGGGAAGAAGGGAGCCGATCGCCAAGCTGGTCGACTGGTAATAATAGTAACTATCCTTCGCGATAATCGCATCATCGTCGGTCTGGATTCTGACATCCGCCAATCCAAGATCGCCCGGGGGAGTGATAACAAGTGCACGCAATCCGTTGGGATCCACAGATACGGACGGCGAAGGCTGACCGTCGAATTCGACCTGCATCCCGGCTTGAAAACCATTGCCCTTGAGGGTGACTGAGTTTCCGCCCGTTCGCAATCCTGCTGCAGGCTCCACTGTGTCAAGAACGAGAGGCGCGAAGTAGGTTACCGCTTGAACGGCAAGTGCGCTCCCGATAGGGCTCGAAATGCGAACGTCTTTTGGTCCAATGGTGTTGGGTGGGGTGACGACGCGCATTAAGGTTTTAGATGAGAAGGTATGGCGTAAGGCGCTTTGTCCACCGAAGCTTACCCGTGATTCTTCGCTAAATCCTCGACCTCGAATGGTGACTTCCACACCTCCGGTGGTCGGTAGTTTTCGCGGACTCACCGAGTCGATTCCCAAGGTCTCGGTATAGGTGAAACCCATATCTAGGACCAAGGTTCCGTCGGTGGGATGAAGAACTTTTACGCTGATCGGACCGGGCGCGCTGCCGGCCGGCGTGAGGCCGATAAGATTTCCGTCGACGAGGATGAGATCTGCTTCTCGGCTGCCGAAAAAGACGACGGTATCGCGGGTAAAACCGCTTCCTTTGACGACAACTTGGGTTCCACCGCTAACGGGTCCGTTGGGCGGAATCACGCCTTCGAGTGCGAAGACCTCCGGTCCGGTATCAGTGCTTGGGAAATCAAAGGCAAAGTCAGGAAAGCTGGTGTCGCTATTTGGTGTGCCAACGTCGGGATCGGGTTGGAGAACATCGGCCCCCATATCTGGCGTTGTTTTTGTATCGCTGAGCACATCGCCCGAATCACCCTTATTGGGTTCAACATCGTCTCCACAGCCGCCACACGCGGTTGAAAGAAACAACACGCAGAGGAGTGTTATTCTTAAAATCGTATCAATATATTTCATAGTTCAATCTTTTTTATAGACCCGAGGACTATAGTTCGGGTTGGACCTCTATTCAACTAAACCCTTTCTTTTATGCGATTATTTGCCCTTAGGGTGTTGCTGCTGGAGGCATCCTCTGATTTATATGGGGCTTTCTTTTGTTTTTGTCACCATAATGTAAGTAACTCACATTTAGAGAAGGTGCTTGAAACGGCCGAAAAAAGGGCGAAGAGCGAGAAATTTCGGCGTGTTAAGAAGGGAGCCGCGTAGGGAGAAAGTTAGGCCTCTTGTGGCGTGAAGCCCGCCCTTGGTACCGAGGGTTTAGCAAGAGCGCGCGCACTAGTAGGTTACCCTACAAAGAAAGAAATACCTCAGAAAATAATCCTTCGCGATGTCTGATTAATGTCGTTGACACTTTATTTTCGACGGGTTATACGTCGCTCCTTCACTACGGCGGCGTAGCCAAGTGGTAAGGCAAGGGCCTGCAAAGCCTTGATTCATCGGTTCGAATCCGATCGCCGCCTTAAGAAAAAGCCAACCTGCGGGTTGGCTTTTTCTTTTGATCGTTTTGCAATCGTTCCCTAAAACTCTTTGTAGTCATCGTATTCCCAATCAAAATAGTTTTTAAGTTTAGCAACGCAATCTAGCCACGTTTCGCCTTCACAGGAGCTAAGCGTTTTCTCCATCCAGTTCCAAAGATTTTCGTAATCGTACTCTTCCATAATTAACAATGGGCGAGTTGCAATGATTCCCATCTTTGACCCAAGCGTTTCTAAACCGGCAGGAGTCACAAGTCTAATCGTAAAAATATCGGCTCCTTTAAGAGATTTGGACCCAATAGTTATTTCGACATCGTTTGCAACTATTTTGGGTTCTCGGGTTCCCACAATCTAATATTTGGTACACCCCATACTCCAACGCAATGAATAACGAGTTTCATAATACTGCCTCTAGGTTTTGACCGCCGGTTTTGACGGCCAATGGTTATCTAAATTATATCTTCACGACCAGAGGAGACCGAGACCAAGGCTGTGCGAATACTTCGTTCGCCTGATTTCCAACCGCAACGCAGGCATTCAATGATCCTACCCCGTTCGATATCGGAGGGTTCTGAGGAAATTGCTTCATGAAAGTTTGGCAAAAACACCTCGCCCGCTTTCGGTTCAATTCTTTCAATATCCTGCCTACCAAAGGCTTGATCGATACTATTTCGAACGCCGATCAATCCTTCAATGAGCTCCTTATCTGCAAATTGAATGGCCTCGTCTAAGGCATCCAAAGGCGTGGAAAGTTCCTTTACCAGATCGTAAACTTTGTCTTCTTTCAAAGAATCGGATTCTCTTGTTAGACGCTCAAGACGTAAGGTTTCATCTTTTTTTAAGCGCGCGACTGCGGTGCCGTGCGTAGACATGATCCTTTCTAATTCCTTTCGTGTACTTATACGGAACCAAATCAAAGTAAACATACTTACTAAGAAAACCACCGCTGCAAAAATCCAACTCATACTTTTCCCTATTCAACTACCGAAGGCGTGGGCAAGGTTACAACAAAAGTCGTTCCTTCACCGAGCACCGACTGAACGCTAATTTGTCCGCGGTGCTGTTTAATAATTTGCTTCACAATGGCCAACCCCAAACCCGAACCACCATGTCCAGATCGCGTTGTAAAAAAGGGTTCAAAAATGCGCTCTAGAACATCAGGAGAAATACCGACCGCGCTGTCTTTAACCACACATCGCAGATGCCCTTTCTCGTTCTCAAAACTAAGATGAATCAACCCTCCTTCTTGGGGCATGGCACATGCTGCATTGGTAATCAAGTTTACAAAAACCTGTCGTAGATGAATCGCATTACCGCTTACATAAGAATCAAAATGATCGCCAATTTTTACGCTCGCTCGGTGTCGTTCCAAATACACTTCACAAAGACTGAGTGCTTCATCGACAACCGAGCGGATCGAAATCGTGCTCTGTGGACTGAGTTCTGGATTGGCCAAAGAAAGAAGGTCTTTCACGAAGGTATCGATTTGCTCAACACCTTCAACGATTCTTCCTAGACGTTCTGAATCTTTACTATCGAAAAGGGAATCTGAATATTTTTGATGAAGATAATCTGCGTAGTTTAAAATACTCATCAAGGGATTCTTGAGCTCGTGGGCAATCCCTGTGGCAAGTTGACCAAGGCTAACGAGTTGCTCCGCACGTTCCATACGTTGATCCAAATCGAGCAAAGATTGCTCGGTTTGTTGGCCAATGAGAACAAAGCCGACGACCGCCCCCGGATAGCGATGGACCTGAATACGCAAGTTCACGCTCCGGCGTTCCGACGATAGAAGCACGGCGTCAAAGGGTTCGCTATTGGATACATTCGCCAAAAAAGTGGCAATCGCGCGAGAGACTTTTTCGCGGGTTTTAGCCTCGAAAAATTCCAGGATGTCGAGCCCCATCGCGTTTCTATCCACCAGACGATCAAAGGTTTCATTGCTGACAACAACCCTGCGTTTATTGTCGCACACAACAATCACAGCATCCATGTAATCAATGAGAGGAAGCGCATTGTCTGGTTCTTTCGCAATCACAAAGCCAAGTTGCTGGGAAAAGGTTTCAAAGGCCTCCCTTTCTAATCTACCAAACTTGCCTCCATTCTTTTTCTCAATCTGGAGCCAGGCAAGACTTCCGTATTTTAGATGAATGCGATACCCGCGTTTGGATTCTTGCCAGTGCATTTGACTGGGTTCGTCGAAATGCCCCCTCTTCTCTTGAAAACCTAAATCGGAAAAAGTGCGTTCTGGCGTCGTCCATCGTGACGAGGCGTACTCTGTCTCATCGTCAATTTTTACAACCAGTCCAAAGTCGGGAAAAACCTCATGGAAACAATTTGAAAAAAGTTCGAGTAATTTTTTCGGAGTTCGAATAAGTCCTACGTGGTGCATCGCGGCACTAAGAACTTCGAGCATGCGCACCGGCGCTTCGAGAACTTTTTCATCGGGGACTTCGAATAAAATTCTGAAATATCCTCTCCCCAAAGGCAATAAAGTCAAGGAGGCATATTGTAAACCTGCATCCAAAATACGAACGTCGGACAAATAGATTTCGTCATCGTATTTTCGTACACTTTGGGCAGTCGAGCGATCGCTGAGATCCAAACGCGGTGAACTATCGGGCGATAATTCTAAAAACCGGCGAGAGGCTTGATTCATCTGAATCAAAAAACCACGTTCGTCGGCAACAGCCAGAGCGATGGGTAGATCTTCAATAAGATCCATTTTAGGCGCTGGGGGATCGGGCGAAAGTTCGGCCTCAGACGCCAGATCCAAGTCGATAATTTGGGTACCTGCCACATAGGCCTTGGTCCGATAGTTGGTCACAGCACCAAATTTTTTCACAACGTTGGCAATGCGATTGGATTCCTTGGCAATAGAATTTAGGAGTTTTGCATTCTCGTCCAGTCCTTTGAGTTCCAACAATTCCACATAGCCTAAAAGTGCGGTCAACGGTTGATTCAATTCGTGGGCGGCCGCACCGGCAAGTTCTGCGATCAAAGCTGCGCGGTTGGTTTCGGCAAGGGATTTATTTGCAAAATGAAGCTCCTCTTGCATTCGAATACGATGCCTTAAATCGACGAAAAAACCAACGGTGGCAACTTCCTCGCCGTCCTCAAGGATCGAAGAGGCAGAAATTTCAACAGGAATTCCCTCCCCCCTGGCATCGAGAAGAACACAACGATGGCGAACCAATTGACCGGCGCCACCCCCCATATTTGGATCTCGCATAAAACGCGCAATCTGGTGGGCACCACCTTCGGGATACAACTCACTGACGTTCATCCCAATAAAGGCATGGGGACCGTAGCCGAGAATATCCTGGGCGGCGGTATTCATGACAAAAATCGCCCCGCCTCTGTCAGCTGCCACAATTCCATCGGGAGAGGCCATGATCAGTTTTCGAAAATACTCGCGCGCGCGCTGCAACTCTTTATGGGTTTTATCGATACGTACGTGGTCTTGACGAATGGAATCAAAAAGACTTGCGCGATGAACAGAGCGCGCCGCAAAATCGGAAATAATAGAGGCGATGTAGCGTTCTCGATCTTGTGAATAGGATTGGCTTCGATTGGTTATCAGCAAAATACCGGTCAATTTTGCGTTCAAAATAAGTGGGAAAATGGCCGCCACGCGCGAACGATTGGGTTCCCAATATCCTCCCACGGCTTTACATAGGAATCGCGTTTCGCTAGCGCTCAAATACAAAATCTGTTTATCGAGGATCCCATCCATGACGCGTGGAAGATCGCGTAAATCGAGCGTCGTATGGCGGCTTGCTTCTGATAAACTGGCATCGCTAGGCAACGCACGATGAAGGTCGCCGCTCTCAATATTGCGCAGGTAAAATGCCGCCGATTCAGCACCCAAACTTCCTGAGAGTCCATCAATAAGCGTCCTTAGAATAGAGGCGACGTCATCTTGTTGATTCAGACCGTTTGAAAGCTCTACCAAGGTCTGAAAATCATTGCGTTGTTTGGTGAGCAGACGCGCGCTTTCCACCCGCCGGATGTGCCATGATATACGAGCAAGAAGCACCGGTACCGATATCGGCTTCGTGAGAAAATCATCCGCGCCCGACTTGAAAGCATTCAATGCCATGCCTTCTGAGGCGATCGTACTCAATAAAATAACGGCGATATTTTCCTCGCTTTGACGTAAGGCCTTAATAAGCCCGACGCCATTTCGTCCGTGAAGCCGATTATCGATAAGGATAAGGTCGGGCCTTTCTTCATCCTTCCACGCCTTTTCGAATTGCTCGATATTGAGGAAGGATTTGAATTTAAACCCCGCGTCGGCAAATATTAAAGTAAACTCGTCTACGAATGATTGGTCGTCATCAACCATCCAGAGGTTACGTTTGGTGAGTGAAAGTATCAATTTAGAACTCAGTTGTTTGAGTTCCTAGTCTAATACGCGTGGTCGGAAATAACAATGCAGACTAGCTTTGGAGATGGTCAATGTTTTTCTCCCAGTTCTGACCGTCAAAATATACGAGGTCGAGCTTCTCTCTGAGCCCCTCCACACACCTTGCGTTCACGTCCACTGAATCAGGATGGGATCGCGGAGTGTAGAAAGCATGGATCCCGCAAACCTTGCAAAATTTATGAACGGCAACATGGGTGTTGAAAGTATATCGGGTGATGTGCTGTGCGCCGCAAAGAAGTGTAAAATTCTCGGCAGGTATGATGAGGTGCTCAAAGCCTTTCATCGTACAAATCGAACAATTACAAAGAAGCAGCTTGGTACCCAGCGGGAGGATAAATCGAAAAGAAAGGGATCGGCAATGGCAACTCCCGTGGTAAGTCTGTGACTGCACCGGAGTTAACGGGGATTTATCATGAACCAAGGAAATAGAACGAACTAGTCGGCTAGAAGCGCTTCAAGTTCAGAACGTACTTGTTCTTGAATTTTTGCCTTCATCGACGCATCAATTGCCGAGGCGACACGTTCGTCGGCTCTTGCCATGAGTTTGGGAAGAACTTTCTGTTGAAAAACTTCGCCCAAAATCGTTCTGAGCAATGTGGGAAGTTGGGCTTTGACGCCTGCTTTAACTTCTTCTTTTATCAAGGATTCGATTTCAGATCGCGTGAGTGCGATTGAAGAAAGACCCGAGCCTGATTTTGCAACCTGTTCTCCAACGGCAGCCGCGACTGGGATACGAGGCTGACTCGTAGAGGCGACCACTTCGATGTCGTCCGGCTCAATTTGCTGGGTATGCGGATTGTCTGGAGAGGTCGGGACACTACTCTCGGGCATCGGAATCGGCGCAGTTACTGGCATTGGAACAGTAGCGGCCGCCCTAAGAGGCGCAACGACAGGAATAGGCGCTTGAACGACAGGAGCAACGTAGACCGGCTGCGCGGGTGGCATCGCTCGTGCTACGGGTAGAGCCGGTGCCAGGACAGGACTTACTGTAGCCACTGGCGCACTTACTGGCGCGGCGAGTTGTCCGCTTGAGGCTGCGTTGAGAATCTCGAGAAGCGCATCCGTTTTAAAGGGCTTCATCAAGACACCATCTGCACCAGATTCTCTGGCCAAACCTTCGTTAAAATTCTTATAGGATCCGCCTAGCATGACGATTGGAATTCCGCTCGTTTGGGCGTTCGACTTCAGAGCACGACATACGTCATAGCCCGTTCCATCTGGCATATAGTAATCCAAAAGAATCACATTAGGAATACGACTGGCCGCATCAAGAGCACCTTGGGCGCTATTAACCGAAACGATATCGTAGGGTGAGGCTTTAAGGGCCATCTCTACAATTTTATGAATCGTCTTACTATCATCTGCGACAAGTAAAGTCTGTGTCATCCGCACTCCTGCGGGCTGGGGTGATTTTTCTACAGTTCGATATCACGCTACATGGCAACGGTCAAGATTTCTCCCCATCATCTGCAGTGAAGTGTAGTGTGATCCTTTTCGGTGGGATTCTGATCCCCTCTCCCTCTGGTGGAGGGTTAGGGTGGGGGACTTCGTTTTAGCTTGTGGGTTTATTGGCTTCGGCCTTGACCTAGTTAAGTTGTTGAACTTATTGAACCACTTGCTTGTTTGATCGCCCTCACCCCAGCCCTC
>JALSKP010000754.1 GCA_026988815.1 Myxococcales bacterium
GCAGTCTAATAATGGAACTTCGCAAAATAACGGAAATACCAACGCTTGTATCCCGTCAAAATCTCAATGGGATGCCACGGTTAAAGCGCGTGTAGAAAGCAATTGCGGAAGTTGTCACGGCAATGATCCAAAGTTCGGAGCGCCTTATGGATTGCTCGATTACGACACCCTACTTGAAGGTCAAGTGGGTCAACGAAAGGTCGATAAAATCGCGCCCAGAACAGCGGATTACTCCATGCCGCCCAACGGTAGTGCGGTCTCTCATCAAGATCGTGACACGATCACCGAGTGGGCCTCCTGCGGAAATATTCATCCGGATCACTCGGTTGGGTTAAGCGCAAATCGAACACCTCATGTACCGAGCGCCAAACCCGTCGGACTAACCGAATTTAATTTCACCGCCAACGCCTTCAGTGTGAAACAAAACACGCTTGATGATTACGAATGTTTTACCTTCAATGCGCCAGATGGCGGAGGTTTCATTAGTAGAATGGAGGCCATTATCGATGAAAGTCGTGTTCTCCACCATCTGGTTCTGATGCGAACCAGTGAAGCTGCCGATAAGAATTTTGGTGGACTTAATTGTGCCGCAGCTGGCGGTCAGTTTTACTACGCATGGGCGCCTGGCGGAGGACCGCTACAATTTCCAAATGGCGGAGGTGTAAAAGTAAACTCTGGTGAACGTTTCCTCCTTCAAATTCACTATAATAACGGCGCCGGAATCCAAAACATTTCCGATAGCAGCGGCGTGAAAGTTTTTATGACCGATTCGGTGACCGAGGAATATCGAATGATCGATTTGGGCTCCGGTATTCCAGGCATTAGCGTTCCTCCAGACGGAATCGTTGAGTCGTCGCGAACCTGTACGGTAAACGAAGATATGACGAGCTTACTCGGCTTTCCTCACATGCACGCCATTGGATCTGAATTTCACGAAACGATCACCCGTGTGGGAACCAACCAAGAAGAATCCTTAATCGATCTCACAGGTTGGTCTTTTGAAAACCAACCCTTCTACGATTATAATATCGATCTCAAAGCAGGCGATAAAATCAAAACCACCTGTGTTTACAAAAATACAACAGATACTGCGGTACGTGGAGGATTGCGATCGAGCGAAGAAATGTGTTTCGATTTTATGTTTGTCACTCCACCGACCGCAAATTGTAGATAATAAATAGTAACTTAGTTTAGTAGTCCTATGTTTCATCCAAAAGGTCCTTCTCTTTTTCAACTCGCCCGTCAGGCATTTTCTTCCACCATTGATGGTTACGATCTCCTGGCGGAAAAGTTCGAGTACACACCCTTTAGAACCCCAGATCTTTTTGTCGATGTTCTCGTCGAAAAAGCTATCTCTGGCGGAGCTCATGAAAGCGTCCTCGATATAGGCGTTGGAACGGGGGCAATTTTACGAGGCTTTCTTCGCAAGGATACCGGAGCGCAGTTAACGGGCATCGATTATTCTAAAGGTATGTTAGCTGAGGCGAAGAAGCTCACCGATGCTGAGTTTGAAAACCCCAACGTTGAATACCGTCTCAAAGATGCTCTGCAACTTGATTACGAAAATGAGTTCGATGTCGTGACCTCATCCGGTGCGTTTGGACATTTTGAAATGCAAGAATACGAACATCTGATTGCCGGTATTAAAACAGCCCTTAAACCGGGTGGGCGATTTGTTTTTCTAACCTATCCCAAACCGACCAAAGCCAATCCTGCCTATTGGGCCGCCCGAGGTTTTAATGGTGTAATGCATTTTAGAAACCTCGTTTTAGATCCTCCCTTTGTGATGTTTTACTTGCGCTTTACGGTTGAGCAAGCGAGCGAAATTCTTTGGCGCCACGGTTTTCAAGTCAGTGTTGAAAATCCCGAGGTTAAGCTTCACCGCTCCCTGCGTTTGGTCACGGCCACAAAAAAATAATGTTTTTTGAAAATCGACCAATTTGAAAATCGACCAAGTAGGGCTTTATGGTTGGAAGACGTTGGATTTCGCTTTTACGACCCAACTACGAAAAAAAATAAGGTTAATTTGCACGAAAAAGAGGTGCTCATGCGACTAAGATTTAGGTATGAATGTATGACCACTTGGAGACCTTATGACCTTTAGATTTACCCTTCTTCTTTCCTGCATCGCCTTCGCATTTTCAGCGTGTGGTGATGGGAATAACGAAAATTCGAATAACACCGTGACGAATGGCAGTTCGAACAATCACTCCAATAACGGAGCGTCGACCAGTCAATCCAATGGGAGTTCCAACAATATACAGTCCAATAATGGGCACGAAAACAACGGTAATTCCGACGATTGTATTCCCTCGAAGGCGCAATGGGAGGCAACCGTTAAAGGACGAGTGGAAAAAAATTGTGGAAGCTGTCACGGCGCTGAACCAGAATTTGGTGCGCCTTATGGACTCTTGGATTATGACACCCTTGTTGCTGGCGAAATTGGGCAGCGAAAGGTGGATAAAATTGCACCGCGAACGGCGGACTACTCCATGCCGCCAAACGGCGTTTCGGTATCGCATCAGGATAGAGATACGATTACCGAATGGGCGTCTTGTGGAAACATTCATCCCGACCACACGGTGAGTTTGACGGTCAATCGTCAAACCCATCAGGCGTCCGCCAAGCCTGAGGGCTTAACTGAATTTACCTTTACCGCACCTGGATTTGCCGTCGACGAAAATACGCTCGACGATTACGAATGCTTTACTTTTGACGCCCCGCCTCAAGGAAAATTTATTAGTAGAATCGAACCTATCATTGATGATAGCCGGGTCCTTCATCACCTCGTTCTCATTCGAACCAATGAAGCTGCGGGTCTTAATTTCTCCGGCGTTGAATGCGGTGCCGCGCCTGGTCAGTTTTACTATGCGTGGGCGCCGGGCGGAGGTCCGCTACAATTTCCAAATGGCGGTGGTCTCAAGATCAACGAAGGCGATCGGTTTCTTCTACAAATTCACTACAATAACGGTGCGGGCGTCATCGGCGTCAACGACAATAGCGGTGTCAAAGTTTTCCTATCCGATACGGCTAGCGACGAATATCGAATGCTCAATCTAGGGGAGGGACTTCCCGGTATATCGGTCGCGCCCGGTGCAACGATAGAATCCTCGCAAACCTGTACGGTGACCAAAGACATGACCAGTGCGATGGGTCTCCCCCACATGCACGAGATCGGAAGCGAATTTCATGAGACGATTATAAGGGCCGCCACCGGACAAGAGGAATCCTTGGTCGATCTCACCGGATGGTCTTTTGAAAATCAACCTTTTTACGATTACAACATTCCGCTCAAAGCAGGGGACAAAATTAAAACAACCTGTGTGTACAAAAACGACAAGAGCACCCCTGTCTTGGGCGGTTTCAAATCGAGCGAAGAAATGTGCTTCGATTTTATGTTCATCACCCCAGCATCGGCAGATTGTCGCTAAAGACCTTTCCAAAACCACCCAACAATTGAATGACCTCGGGCGACCACAGCGGGTCGCACCCTACAAGCGGATCACCTACTTTTTGCGGGATACATGAATACTATTTTTATCTCCCGTAAATATTGGTATGTATTGGGCCTACAACTTTCGCCTGATTTTCCCAAAGGAGTATTTCATGTTTGACGCTTTTATCTACGACGCTGCCCGTACCGCTATTGGTAAACGCCGCGGTTCTCTTTCTTATATTCGCCCTGACGAGCTTGCTGCAAAGTGCCTTGCGGGTTTGGTCGAAAGAAATAACTTCGAAAAAAAAGAAGTCGAAGACGTGATCATGGGGTGCGTTACCCAGATCGGTGAGCAAGGTTTTAACATCGGACGTATCGCGCCTCTCATTGCAGGTTTTCCGGTGACAACGACCGGAACGACGGTCAATAGAATGTGCGCATCCTCCCTCCAAGCCGTGAATTTTGCGGCCCAAGGCGTAATGAGTGGTATGCACGACCTGGTTATCGGTGCCGGCGTGGAATCGATGACCCGTGTTCCGATGGGGACCGATGGCGGTTCTCTTTCTGAAATTCTCTTGGATAGATACGATATTATCGGACAAGGTTTGTCAGCCGAACTGATCGCTCAAAAATGGGATATCTCGCGCGAAGCACTCGATGACCTCGCCTATGAATCTCATCAGCGCGCTATTTCGGCCCGCGCAAATGGTAAATTCGACAACGAAATTATCTCAATCGATGTTCCCGATAAAGAAGGCAAGTTTACTTCTTTTAGCGCAGATGAAGGTCCACGTGAATCCACGCGCGAAAAATTAGGGGGGCTCAAACCCTGTTTTAAAGATGATGGCGTTGTGACCGCCGCGAGCTCGAGTCAGATTTCAGATGGTGCTTCGGCCGTGTTGGTCGGATCTAAACAAATCGGCGAAAAGCTTTCCCTTAAGCCTCGCGCAAAAGTCGTCGCTATGTCCGTTGCGGGTGTGGATCCGACAATTATGTTGACAGGTCCGATTCCCGCCACCCAAAAAGTGTTGAAAAAAACCGGTCTAACAATGGACGATATTGGACTCTTCGAGGTCAATGAAGCCTTTGGTGCAGTCGTTCTTGCATGGGCAAAAGATATGTCTGGACCCAAGGGCGTCGACGCACTTTTGGAGCGTACCAATATGAATGGAGGCGCGATGGCGCTTGGCCATCCCCTCGGTTGTTCGGGAGCGCGTTTGCTAACGACCCTGCTTTGGGAGATGGAGAAGAAAGATGTTCGTTACGGTTTGGTGACGCTTTGTATTGGGTACGGAATGGCCGTGGCTACAATTATTGATCGACAAGTATAAGGAGATTGTAAATGGGTATACTAGATGGAAAAGTCGCTATAATTACAGGTGGCGGTGGCGGACTCGGCCGGGCTTATGCACTTCTCTTTGCCAAAGAGGGCGCAAAGGTTGTCGTTAACGATCTCGGTGGAGACCGAAGAGGCGAGGGTAGCGATGCCTCGATGGCCGATAAAGTAGTTGCAGAAATTACTAAAAATGGCGGCGAGGCGATCGCCAACCATGGGTCAGTCTGCGAGAAAGAGGATGCCATCGCGATGGTTGAAGATGCGATAAAGGCCTTTGGTCGGGTCGATATTCTGATTAACAACGCTGGTATTTTGCGCGATAAAACCTTCGCAAAGATGACCGACGACATGTTTGACCTTGTTATCGATGTGCACCTCAAAGGGACCTACTTGGTGAGTAAGGCTGTCTTTCCACATATGGTGAAATCCGGCGGAGGGGTGATTATTAACACCAGTTCCTATTCCGGCTTAAAAGGGAATTTTGGCCAGTCTAACTACGCCGCGGCGAAAGCTGGGATCGCCGGATTCACACGCTCCTTGGCGCTGGAAGGACGAAAGATGGGCGTACGCGTAAACGCGATAGCACCCGTGGCTAAAACTCGAATGACCGAAGAACTAGCAATGGTTCCCGCCGGTTTTGAACCCGAAGATATCGCCCCCTTGGTCTGCTGGCTTTCGAGCGAGGACGCGAAATCGGTCAACGGTCGCATCTTCGGTGCTCACGGTTCACATTATTTCGAGTGGTTCGTCGACCAAACGCCCGGTGTGGAATTGGGAGAAAAACGGTGGAATCCAAAAGACGTGGGAACGCGTTTTGATGAAATCACGGCCGTCGAGGAAAAAGCGACGACTAGCGAGGTCAAGGAAGATCCGCAGTTGAAATCTCTTTTTGAGCAACTTCCTGCTACCTTCAATGCCGACCGCGCAGGGGATTGGAAAGCGAATTTGGTCTTCAACGTTGGTGGAACACCTTACTCTTTGATTATCGGAAAAGGTAGGGCAGTTTACCAAAGTGGTAAGGCCTCTCCGGTCGATGGCACCATAAAAGTCGATGAAGCTAAAACCCTTTTCGACTTGGCGGCCGGAAAATTAGACCCGCAACAAGCCTTCATGAAAGGTAAAATGTCGACCGACAATATGGGGGCCTTGATGAAGTTTTCACAATGTTTTGACTTGGCGGCGACGAAAGTCGAAGGTGCGACAGCAGAGCGGGCCGACAAGAAAAAAGGCCTCAATCGTTCAGCCATAGGAAAACAATACCGTGGAAACGCGGTTTTTGTTGAACCCAATCACCTTCAAGCTTATGCCGCCGCGACCGATGATTTGAATTCTGATTACGAAGGGGAGAATGCCATCGCGCCGCCCCTATTTGCGGTGAAGCCCCTGTTTTCTGTGATGTTAGAAGCGGCCATGGATCCTGAGCTTAGCGCTGATTTGAGTCGTCTTGTTCACGGCGAACAAGATATGCGCTTTAACCATCCCTTAAAAGCGTGGGACCTCGTTGCGCCTCGTGCCGAGATCGGCGAAATCAAGGAGAACTCCGGCGGACAAACGGTTCAGATTCACCAGCGTCTGATGTTCGATGGCCAACCTGCCGTCGAAGTTACCTCCGGTATCTTTATCAGAGGAGATAAAAAAGAGGGCGCCAAAAATACCGAAGAAAAAGAAAGCGTCATAGGCGAGATTCTTTTTGAGGAAACCCAAGAGATTTGTGATCACCATCCAAAAAATTACGCGGAAGCATCCGACGATAGAAACCCAATTCACGTTGACGAAGGGATGGCAAAAGCGTCCGGTTTTCCATCTGTAATTTTACATGGTCTGTGTACGATGGCATTTGCGGGACGCGCGATTGTGAACGGCGCTTGTGATGGATCGACGGCTCGACTTAAGCGATTGAAAGTTCGCTTCTCCAAACCCGTGCTTCCAGGCTGGACTTTGACGACCAAAGTCTGGCAAGGCGAATCGGAAAACGAACTCCATTTCCAAGTCACGAACCAAGATGGCCTCGTTGTCATAAAAGACGGACTCGCCGAAATCAGTTAGCGCTTTTCGCGTCTAATCTTCTCGAATCGAGAAAGGCATCAAGGCCAATGTGCGTGCTTTCGTGGCAAGTTCGACATGGTCTAGGCCTTCTTCGACTTTGGACAAAACCCGCAAACTTGTTAGGGAAGACTTTCCGATAATACTACGCAAGTTTACTTTTTCGGTGGAGAAAAATTCTATCTCTAATTCTTTTTCCGATTTGGATAAGCTTTGGGCCAGCTCCAGGGCGCCGTCAATCCCATCGAGTCGGTCCACGAGATTTCGTTCTTTGGCTTGCTTACCCATATAGACGCGTCCGCGTCCGAATCGATGTAGGCGGCGTTTTGAAATATGGCGAGTCATTCCTACGCGCTCTAGAAAACGCCGGTAAAAAGAACGCGCTTCGTCTTGAAAGTTTTTTAGATGTTCCTCCGACAAGGCTGCGTACATGCTCATGAAGGCTGAACTCTCATCGTTGGTAAGCGTGTCGATACCAAGACCAATTTTTTGGGCCAGACCAGAACCAGAAAACTTACCGGTAATAACGCCAATCGATCCTGTAATGGTTTCTGGTCGGCAAACGATCTTATCCGCGCCGACGGCAAGGTAATATCCGCCCGATGCAGCGACATCAGAGCATAGGGCGACCACTGGTTTTTCTTGGCGTAGTTTTTCGATTTCGTTCCACATGATATCGCTTGCCAGGGCCGAACCGCCGGGGGAGTTAATGTGTAAAATAACGGCTGAGATTTTCTTATTCTTTTTCAATTGTTGAAGCAGCGGGATGACGCTTTCCGAATTGATCGTTTTCCCTCTAGAGGGCATGCCCGGTCCAACGATAACGCCGTTGAGATCAACGAGCGCAATTTTCTTTTTTCGGAGGAAGGGAAAGAGATTAAGTTTGGGAGGACCTGCGTAATTTTCGGATGAAATCATTGCGATGTTCAAGTCCTTTTCTTTAATGCTGACTTGGCTCATTTGATCGTCCAAGGCAATCCATTTTTCGAGATCGCTCTCAAAGCTTTCGCCGTCTAAAAGGTGTCGCTCTTTCGCGCTTCGGGCATCGAAAGGACCGTCTGCAAGTTTACTTCTTATCTCGCCTTTTTTGATATTGCGATTTTCAGAAAGCGCGCCATAGGTTCGATCTT
>JALSKP010000755.1 GCA_026988815.1 Myxococcales bacterium
GTAAGGTGAGGAGATTATTCGCCTCTGAATAACGGTAGGTGATCGTATAATCCCCTTCTTTGTTGTTAAACTTGTGGTGATTTCGGTTATGCGTTGGAATCCAAGCAAAGGTCGGGAAGCCGTAAAAACAAGTGATCCAATAATCCGTAAAAATATTAAGCGCCTTATTTTTCCAAATCTTATTGTGATTATGATTATGGGCAATGGTGGTAATCGTTATCGCGGTGAAACATTGAATAAAAACGAGAAACCATTTTAGGCCGACGGCAATACCGCCGCTAAGACCGATTGCGCCGAAGGCGAGATCGAGGTTCCAGTTTAGTGCCAGTAGCGCACTCGCGAAAATGAAATAACCGACCGCTCTTCTATCTTTGGGATGATGTAACATGGAAATCCTTTGTGCCTTTTCATTCAAAAACAAGCGAGTTCTACCGAACCCTTTTTGCACTTACAAGTATTTGTTTTTCTGAACGCAAGGAATGCACCGATTCACGGATAGGCTTTACTCCAAACGAAAAAATTTCGATACTTTAGTTGGTTTTCGGGATTGGAAAGGAGGAGATGCCTTCTCCATCGGGCCCGAAACGAACCGTACAGCTCAACGTTTCTCCCATCGCAGCTCTGGTCGGGTCTGTGCAGCCGAAAACGCGATAGGAATCCTCAGAAGATCCGTTGCAGGTACTGCCGTATTCTCCAACGACGATCGTATGGAGCTCCTCGGTCGCTAAAAGAGAGGGGAACCTGAAGATCAATGTACCACCACACCCCATCGAATAGACGGTCATTGGGTTAAATTTTTCCGTGCACCCAATGGCGTTGGTTTGCGGAGCACTACCGTTGATAATACCCGGGTTGTTGTGTCCATTGGCTTTACCGCCATCGAAAGCCGAAACCGAGACGGCATAATCAAGCGTTTGCCCGTTATTATCGAGCAAGGAAATCCACATGATATCTGACCCGGGGTCCGGGCCAGCTGAACTAATCGCCCCACATCCTTTGCCGACCGTATTATCTCGAAGCATTAAATAAGCGTAAGTAATCGCGGGCGGCTTGGCACTTGTGGTCGCGTTATTGGTCGACGTCGTGCCATTATTTGTTGGTGTGGTGTGGTTTGTTGTCTGCGGGACGCTGTTGTTCGGATTAACACCATTATTGTTCGTGTTTTTTTTGTTATTCGTCGTCGTACCCTTGTTTGGATTAACGCCGTTATTGATGCCCAGGGGAGGCTCAGCGCAGATGAGCACTTCACCAAATTGAAAACTTTGGCAGGTTAAACCTGGTTCACAATCATCATTTTTTGAGCAGGAGGAAACGCAGTCTGCATCGCCGCAAGGAGGCAATTCATTGGTCGAACACGAAAACCAAAGCACGGATATCAACGGAAATAAAAATGTTTTGGGAAAGGGCATGTTACTCCTAGACGTTTCTTTCAATAGCTTTTCTCACTCAGAATCTCAAATGAATAGACACGAATCGTAGAATGATCACGAATCGGGTATTTCATTTTAGGCTCCATTCTAATCCCAAATCTTGGGCATTGGGTTTTCTCTCCTGTTTTTGGCCTGCAATCCAAATCAAAGCATCGTCCCGAAAAAGACATGGGACTTTCCACCGCTCCGAACGAGGGTGGGTTTTTACGATTTTTGACAACGAGACGCCGTCTCTCGTCAAGCCACGCTTCCAATTCTTGATGTCCAGACACTTACCCTCCTCAAGCATTTTATGCACTAACCCATTTTTCAGGATCTCAAGATTCCACTCGAACCAAGAATAGTGGGTTTTATGTTTGATCAAAGGCATTGAGAAATTTTCGTTGACCGCTTGCCACCACGCGTCGCCTCTTCCAAAATTTTTTCGAAGAATCAGATCGCCGTCGAGTACGAGTTCAATGCCTTTCAAACTCAGCTTCCCCTTCTTTCCTTTGGCAATTAAGAGACACGCATCTTCGATGTTTTTGTAGGTTAAATGCTCCCCAAAAATGCTCGCACTCACATAACGCAGGAATTCTCCCAAGGCGACGGTCTTTTGCAAACCTTTAACGTTGAAGCGAATGTGGTAGGGACCGCGCTCAAGCAGACTTTCTTCGAAAAGTGATTTAGTAGTTTGTTTTACAATTTCGGCGGCATCGCGAATACGTTTTTCCGAATGCTTGAGTCCTTCTCCATAAAGATTACGAAGCTCTTTGAAATTCAGCCTTATCCGATTTCGTAAATACGTATCCTTTTTATTACTCGGATCTTCTCGCCAGGTTAACCCATGCGTCGTCGCGTAATCGTGGATTTCTTTTCGGGAGGTTTTATATAAAGGACGTAAGTAGACAAAAGGAGGGTGAGGATGGACCGGTTCAAAGGCCATCGAGCCAATGCCACCGCCACGTCCCACTTTAATAAAGAGATTCTCCAAATAATCGTCCAAATGATGCGCGGTTAAAATGGTTTGAATGCCAAAACGCGCGGCGCTGCGACGAATCAAAGCATGACGTTGCGTCCGGGCGGTGAGTTGAAGGGAATGCCTGGTGTCAACCTCGAGCCTTTCCAAGGCGCATTGAATGTGATGGGTTTTACAATACTGTTCAACGAATAGGGCCTCTTCTGCCGACCCTGCTCTTAACTGATGGTCGACATGAAGGACGACGATCGCGCACTTTGCCTCAGTTCGCATGGCGTCCAATAACACCATCGAATCGATGCCACCCGAAACGGCGATGAGTATCGTTGAATCGTCAGTGAGTTTACTTATATCGCGATCCAGAATCACTTCTTTTTATCGTCTTTTGGCTTTTTGCCGACCGCTCTATCCAAGGCGACACGCAGAGCCAAGGGCGGGATGATTAAGCTTAAGTTCGTCTTTGTGGGATGGGGGTAGGCGCTGATGGAAACAAGTTTGCCTTCCGAGGAGACCAACGGTGCGCCTAAAATACCCGCGAAATTAGTTTGTAAATAATAGCCTATATAAATGTCTTTCTCGCTGGGCGGGAAAATAAGAGCTTCGACGAAAACATTACCTAAGAAGGGAGAGAGCCCGTAAATTCTAGACGCCAATTCGTTTTCAATATCGAAGAGCACCAAGCCTTCAGGTTTCTTGGGGAATTTTTTAGCGTCAAGAACGGCGAGGTTTCTATTTCTATCGTAAAAAGAAGTGGTGAGTTTTAAATAGCGATCAGGATTTTTTTCGATAAGTTTCATTGGATTTCGATCATATTTACGTTTCTCGAAACTTTCTTTTTTTGCGCTGAGTGGATTTGCGCTTTCGCTTTTCGACTCAAGATCCAAATAAATCGCAACGGCCTCGTTCAACCAATGGCCAGCACTGATGAGCATGACTTTCCCGTCATGTTTAACCCAGACGCCGTGACCTCGAACGAGCGTTCCGTGGCGTTGTAGAGAACCGATCGGTTTTTGAATGGCCAGAATTTCAACCACGTTCGGGACAACCTTCTTTTGTGCGCGATTTAAGGTTTCAAATTTTGGTAATCTCGGTAGCGCTGCTTTGTTGGAGAGTTGGCTTGGAATGATCGACTCTTCTGCCTTAGGAAGGTCGCCTACTCGGATACGTTGTTCTTTTAAAGACTCAAACTTTAGCTCTTGAGCGCGAACGCTTGTAGGCGCCATTATAAGCCAAGCTAAGGTCGATAGCATGCAACTAAACCTTATTTTTTTGGAACAAAAGGGAATGTTGGATGTCATGAGAAGTAACCGCAAGCGTTGAGTGGCTAAACGCCAAATTAAGTTTGAGTGTAGAAGGACCCTCGACGCTGCGCAAATAAATGTTTTGTAAAAAAAGCCGTTTTAGAATTGCTTGACGCTTTTGGTGTCGATCAGTATGGTGCGGCGAATTCTGGCATCTGACAAATTGAAGTCATGTGCCGATAGGAGCAATTGTGAGTGAACATCAACTACGAGTAGCTTTAGTTTGGAACGGCACGGTCTTTCACGAAAAGACCTTTACTCAAACAAGCAACCCCATTGTCCGCGTCGGAGAAGGCGCAAATAACGAATTTTCGGTTCCTGCTGAGGGCATCGACGACCACTTTGAAATGTTTGAACGCACGGATTCTGGTTATAAATTTCGTTTTAAAAGCAAAATGGATGGGACCTTTACCATTGATGACGAAGAATTTGATGTTGAAGAACTTATCGAAGAAAAGTCGACATCTAAATCGGGAAGCAATTACGAAACCGAACTCGCCCCAGGAGATTGGGGAATCGTAGATTTGGGTGATGTAAATATTTTCTTCCAACTCATGGCCAAAGGCGAAGTGATTGCCGGACGTGGTATTGGTGGAAGAATGGAAGGCCCCGTTGTTGGATGGATCGCTATTTCGGCCGTCCTACATATCGCTTTTCTCATCATCGCAACTTTAGGATTTGAAGTTGACCCCAACCTTGAAGATTTAGAAAATCTAAACAGATTTGCGAAAATCATGGTTGAGGACGTTGACGATCCTCTTGAAGAAGAAGAGCAAGAAGAGCCTGAAGAAGATACCACCGGAAAAAAAGCTGGCGGTGAAGAAGGAAAGTTCGGGGATCCCGATGAAGAAATTCCAGAATCAAAAATTCCGAAGGTAGACGGTGAAATGGTCGATGAAATCGATGTGAAAAACATCGGTATCAATAAGGCTCTTTCATCCGACGTTCTAGGCGCAGGCGCACTTAAAAATATCTTCGGTAACCAAGAAGGGTTTGATTCTAAGATGAATGTCGCCATGTCCGGAGAAGGCGGCGAGTTACAAATCGGTCGCGGAGCGGGCGGAATGGGACTCAGCGGCGTTGGAAAAGGCGGCGGCGGAGAAGGTTTCGGACGTATCGGTGGACTTGGTAAAGTCGACACCGGTGGCGGAAAAGGAACCGGAGCCAAGCTTGGTAAAAAGAAAAAGAAGAAAGTAAAAGCGAAAATGCGTAAAGGCGCACCTAAGATTGGTAACTTCTGCGATAAAGGCGATATCAGACGCGTTGTTGGCAGAAAAGGAAATGCGATTAAGTATTGTTTCGAAAAGCAACTTCAAACCAATCCAAAACTTTCCGGTAAAGTTATCGCACAATGGAAAGTCGGTCTGGACGGAAAAGTAATGTCGGCCTCGATCGTAAGTTCAACGATTGGAAACAAAGCGGTCTCCGGATGTGTATCACGTGTTATTAAACGCATGCGCTTCCAAAAACCAAATGGCGGTATTTGTGTCATTAAGTATCCTTTCGTCTTCAGCGGTTTAGAATAACAATCATAAATCGGCCTAGGTCGATTTTTTTTGTTTCTTCGCGGACTTGATGTGCATTCAGATCAGCGTTAGAACCCACTTATGAAATATTTAGTTGTCTTTTTCGTTTTCTTTTTTTCATTACCTCTTGCTGCTCAAGATTCTGCCGAATCCTCGTGGGCCAGCGCCCAAGATTCCTTTGAATCTGGAAACTATATCGACGCAATTAAACAATTTAGTCGCATCAAACGTCGCTTTCCCTACAGCAAATATGCAAAAATTGCCGATGTTAGAATTGGAGACGCCTATTTCGAGCAGAGTCAATTCCCTTCAGCCGTAGAACAATTTCGAGGCTTTCGTAAATTACATCCCAAACACGAACTCGTTCCCTACGCCAGTTGGAGAATTGCCGAAGCCTTTTATGAAGATCTTCCGCCCGATTTCTTTATCTACCCTCCCCGATGGGAACGGGAAATGTCGAGACCGAAAGAAACCTCGCGCGAGCTTGGCTCTTTTATCAAACGCTATGGGAAAACAAAGTACATCGATACCGCCAAGAAAAGACTAAGAGAAGTTCTTCGTATTCTCGCCGATCACGAATTCTATGTCGCAAGCTTTTATTTGAAGAACAATAAACCTCGTGCCGCAGCGATGCGATTTAAGACCCTGTTGGAAGATTACTCAGGGCTAGGGCTCGATCCAAACGCCCTCTTCTTACTCGCCAAATCCTACATTCAATTGGGAGATATGAAAGCGGCAACGACTGCCTTTGGAGACTTGATGTTGAACTTTCCAAAACACGATCTCAGCCTAGCTGCGGCACGTTATCTAAAAAAACATAATCTCCTGCAAAAAGAAGCTAAGGCTAAAAAATGAGTGGAGTAGGTCTACCCTTTGGTGTGACAAAATATTCCGGTCGTTTTTTGAATAGTATTGTCATTGTCTTGTTTACCGTACTCACCTATTTTTCCTTCTCAAGTTGCCAAGAATTATCAAGAGATATTGGTGCCCTTTGTACCGAAGACGCCGATTGTGCCGAAAATGAATTCTGCTTTGAGGATGGATGTTTTGATGGCTGCGAGAGTGATCTGTCTTGTCAACCCGACTTCCAATGCCAATCGCTCTATCGGCTACAGGGCGGCCGAGTTGACGTGTGCGCTCCCGGAGAACCGGATTCCGATAAATGCCAGAGCGACGCCGATTGCGTAGAAAAACTCATGGTATCCAACGCCAAGTGTTCTATCGATGAACTCTGCTTTGTCCCAAAAGAACTTTTTTCAATATTGATTCGAGATACCAGCGATCCCGATCTTAGTGGAATGGACGGACGCGATGGCTCCGATATTATTGGTGTTTATTTGACCATTGACGACAAAATTGTCGCACATGGCACCACGCTTTTGGCCAAAACTGCGGATGGAGGAACAATTGAATCCCCTATAAAAGGCGGACCACCCTCCCTCGACGTAGCGGGAACCTGCATTGACGGGGATTTCGAGAACGATAGCCTCCATTTGGGGATCGGCGGCATTGCGTTGGTCCGATTTTTGGATACCCGTTTCAATGATTATGTAGAGGAACCATCAACGTGGGAAGTGAATGTGATTGAATGGGGAACAAATTGCGGAATCGCCGACGATAGAGATCGTTATGAGGTCCTTCTTTGCACAAGTTCTTCATACGAAAATGTGGACTTCGATAGGGAATGTGTTCAAATCGGAAATGGAGATGGTTTTTCAAAGTTCAAAACCAAAAAGCTGTGAATATTCCTTTGCGACAAATTCAGTTTTGAACTATGTAACGATTACTAATTAATGTTACCGCACAGGTGGTAAGAAAATCGCGTCAATTGACGCAACTAAAAAGGAGATAGAATGAAATCTATTAAACAAGCAATTGGAGCGATGTTACTCGCTGGTGGAGCTTTCGGGCTTTTCGTAGCGTGTTCTACTGAAGGTAACTCTTGTGTTACTCAAGCAGATTGTGCTGCTGACGAAGTCTGTGACGGAACAACATGTGCCAGCACATGTACCGCCGATAGCGAATGCGATCCAGGATTCAAATGTGAAGCTGCTGCAAGCGGCGAAGGCAAAGTTTGTAAGCAAAGCGCTTCAAACAACGGTGGAACCAACAATGGAACCACATCTAACAACGGTGGAACATCAAACAACGGTACAACTGCTCCCGCTGGAGCTGTTTACAACTACTTGATGGTTCGTGACACGACCGTTGGCGCTGGTTGTGATGGAACCGATCCGGGTTCGGATCTTATGTACATAAACCTGAGCGATTCAACCGGAACGATTCTTGGTTACGCCAAAACTGTTCTCAACGTAGAAGGAACAGGAACCGGTGACAACGGAAACATCGATTCCACACTTTTGGATGGTCTTCCACCTTCGCTTGACAACATGCAGTGCATCGATGCCGCATTCGGCGACGAAACTGTTTACTCTATGGGATGTGGCGGAACGCTCGTCTTCAAGATTGCACAAAACGGAACCGACGCGCCCTTCCCAATTGTTGGTGGTAAGCACGGAATCACTATTGGTGAGTACGGAACCCAATGTAACGGTTCAGCTGATGATAGCTATGAGCTTTTGGGATGTACGGATGATACCGACGTTCTCGACGGTAACATGACAAGCTGTACCGTTCTTATCGCTGGTGACAGTGAGGGTATTAACCTTCTACCAGTTGCTAAGTAATCTGAACGCAACTCAAACTTAAGCGTCCAT
>JALSKP010000756.1 GCA_026988815.1 Myxococcales bacterium
GTCAACCGGCGAAATCGAAAGATTGGATACTTTAAACCCTCCTAAAAAACGCGTGTATAAGCGTAAAAAGAAAACAACGGCGGACTCTGATAGCAAGACGAAGACCATTGACCTTAAGTCAAATAGCGCGCCTAAATCAAAATCTAAGCCGAAGTCTTCCACGACCCGCAAAAAAGCCAAAGCGGTGAAAAACACCGATACCTTGCCGGGTAGCGCTGCTTTGCGCAGAGAGGCCCTTGGTCTTTTGGTCATCCTGGGCTCGCTCTGTGTATTCCTTGCTCTTGTGAGTTTTGACGCAGGAAATTCGAACCTTATTGGTCCATTCGGTGGATGGATGGCAAGTTCGCTGCTTTTCATGTTTGGGATCGGGGCCTTCTTTTTCAACGCTGTTTTATGGATTCTTGGTATCGCGATGGTGTTAGGTAAGACGCTAAAATGGCGAGTTCAAGAAGTTGTCGGTCAGCTGCTTTTTGTTATCGCTGGTACGATTCTGAGCCACATGGTTCTATTCGATTATGTATTGCTCGGAAACCGAGCGGGCGGTTTGGTCGGCGAAATTGTCGGCGAGCTACTTCGAAGTGTATTGGGGACGGTAGGCACGACGATCGTTACCGCTGGGTTTCTCCTCCTTGGATTGATGCTCATCACCCAACTCAGTTTGGGAGATGTGACACGAAAAATCATTGGATGGGGACACCTGCTTTTAACTTGGATAAAACATAAATTTGCGGTGCACAAAGAGTACCGTGTTCGCTTAAACGAAGAGCGAGAAAAAATCCGTATTCAGGAAGCCAAACGAACGATCGCTCAAGAAGCCAGATCTGAAGCGGCTCTTGCGAAACGTCCGATTTTAGAAAATTCAAATTATGCCTTTGAAGGCGATTTTGACGACGAAGTTGAATCCAAACTTGCTAAAAAGTTGGGTCGATTTTTTCAGAAGACAGATAAGCCCGTAAAGAAAGCTAGGCGTACAAAAAAAGAAAAAATAAATGTTGTTCAGAAAAAAATTACAGCTGAAGTGGAACGCGATTCGGACTGGGAAATGGGGTCCACCATTCCCGATAGTTTGGAACCGAGCGAAATTGTCTCAGAATTAGAAGTGAGTAAATCCTCTGAAGCGTTGGACTTGTTGAAAGAGTCCAAAGCGCCAGCGATTCTCGTTTCCGGCAAAGCGGCCGACTTTGGGCCACAAATTGTAGAGAGCGTCGGTACGAAAAACGCCAAGGAAAAAGAAGCCCTAATGGCGGAGTCCGATGGTGCAGTTTTTCGGGCACGCAATGAAAGCAATTTTCAATTACCTTCTGTAAGTTTACTAAATTACGAAGCGGGTTCGAAGGTGAAAATCGATCCAGAGCTCCTTCGACAGATTGCAATAAAAATCGAGACGACGCTCGCGGACTTCAAAGTCGATGGAAGTATCGTAGAGATTTGCCCCGGTCCGGTCATTACGATGTTTGAGTTTCGGCCCGCTCCGGGTGTGCGTGTCTCAAAGATTTCTGGTCTTTCTGATGATCTTGCAATGGCCTTGGCGGCGACCAGTATCCGTATCGTCGCGCCGATTCCTGGAAAAAGTGTCGTTGGAATCGAGGTTCCTAATCCGAGTCGCGAAATGGTGTACATGAAGGAGGTCATTACCGACGATCTCTTTATGAAAAACACGAAAATGAAATTACCGATGGCCTTAGGCGTTGATGTAGAGGGCGCCTCCATTGTGGCCGACCTTGCCAAAATGCCACACCTTTTGGTGGCTGGCGCAACAGGATCGGGTAAATCCGTTGCAGTAAATACAATGATTATAAGTTTGCTCTACCGTAATGCGCCCGAAGATCTTCGCATGATTATGGTCGATCCTAAGATGCTCGAATTTAGTCTCTACGAGGATATTCCGCATCTCTTATTGCCCGTCGTGACCGATCCCGCTCAAGCAACCGTTGCTCTAAACTGGGCTGTTGTGGAGATGGAGCGTCGCTACCAAAAACTTGCCGATTTAGGCGTAAGGAATTTGGATGGATACAATAAGAAGGTAAAAACGCTTACCAAACAGGCAGAGCTAGACCAGCTCAATGGTCTGGAGGAATCGGACGCCTTTAGCGCGCTGGCGATTGATGAAAACGGAGAAGCTGAGCATATAAAAATGCCCTATATTGTCGTTGTCGTAGATGAGTTCGCCGACCTTATGATGACAGCATCCAAAGATGTTGAAACGGCTGTTGCCAGGCTCGCTCAAAAAGCTCGTGCGAGTGGCATTCATCTTATTCTTGCCACCCAACGGCCATCGACTGATGTTGTTACGGGTCTGATCAAGGCGAACTTTCCAACACGCATCGCCCTTCGTGTGGGAAGTAAAATCGATAGCCGAGTGATTCTTGATAGCAATGGTGCCGAAAATCTTCTCGGAAATGGTGATATGCTTTTTGTTCCGCCCGGCTCAAGTTCAACGACGCGTGTACACGGCGCCTATGTTTCAGAAGAAGAAATTGACGATATTGTTGCTCATTTAAAGGAACAAGGACAAGCCAATTACGACGTTTCTATTCTTGAGGTCGATGAAGATAAAGCGGCTATTCTTGATGAGGATCGCGATCAGTATTATGAAGACGCGGTGCGCATCGTTATCGAAACCCGTAAAGCATCGATTTCGATGATCCAACGTAAGTTGCGTGTTGGTTATAATCGTGCCGCTCGCATGGTGGAAATGATGGAAGCTGAAGGGCTTGTGAGTCCAGCTTTTGGATGTAAACCCCGCGAAGTTTTGGTCGACGAACTTCCTTATTAGACCTCACCGCGAAGTGTCAACGGTGGCCTGCTGTTGTCTTTTCGAAAAGCAATCTTTCGCATAAAATAGTGTTGCGAGATCTAAAACGGCGAGGATTCCAGCTACTCTCGGGCCAAGCAAATACTGCACCCCCGAGGGCACTTCTTTCAGGGCGCATGAAATCATGGCAGCGGAATCGAAAAAAATGCGGAGGACTCGATCAAAAATATCAAAGAAATATAAGAAGAAAAACATCCTATAACTGTAAATGATTTTACTAAATACATCGACTGCTTATTAACCTTTTTCGACAATTAAACTACCACTGGAAACATCCGAAGCACAAAAACGATCTAAGGGATCTGGAAGTCGAATTAAGTCCCGAACGATGGCTTTCAAACGCTTGGACCTGGCTGAAAATCGATGGAGGAGAATCAGTGCACAGCATTTAGTGAAAGGGGGATTAAGTAACGAAGTTTACGAAAATGGAGTCAAGGTAGATACCGCTTAATTTAATAGATCTCCAACATTTGACAATATCCCTTCATTTTTTCCTCAGGAATTAGCGACCTAGAATCTTTATACTCCAATTTCGAAAACCCAATAGAACTACAACAATCATGGAGAAAAATGAAAATACGTCGTGGCCGAACATGTACAGACCTGTCAGGAGGATCACGTTGCCTTCGAGAAAAATGCTAGGATTATTTCAACGATTAGTTTTTTGTAATTCGTGGAAAATTGCCATACCTTTGCCATGCTGGATGGTCGGTTTGTAGGTATTATATCATGAAAGAGAAAGTATTAGTTGCCGGTGCTACGGGATATTTAGGCTGGTATGTCGTGTCAGAATTAAAAAAGCGCAATTATTGGGTGCGTATTTTGATTCGGAGGGAAAGCCAGAAAAAGATGTTTGATGGGGTAGGAGTAGATGAATTTTTTGTTGCGCAAATCACTGAGCCCGAAACGATAAAAGGGATTGCTGATGGGATAGATTGGGTTTTTACTTCGGTAGGGATTACACGTCAAAAAGATGGATTGACCTATTTAGATGTTGATTATCAAGGGAATATGAACCTTTTGGCGGAAGCCGAGAATGCAAAAGTGACTTGGTTTAGTTATGTATCTGTATTGGGGGCAGAAAATTTGCCGCAATTGAAAATTATACAGGCAAAGGAGAAATTTGTGCAAGCAGCACAGCGTGCCAAAATACCAAGTGGGATCATTCGGCCATCAGGTTTTTATGGGGATTTGAAAGAAGTTTTGGAGATGGCCAAATCTAAGAAAGTGTATCTTTTGGGTTCGGGAGAGTACAAAATCAATCCAATTTCGGGTAAGGATTTGGCTGTAGTCTGTGTGGATAGTATGAAAGAAAGGTTGCCGGAAATTTGTGTAGGCGGACCGAAGGTGTATTCTTACAATGAAATAGGGCAGATGGCTTTTGATGCGTTAGGCGTTACCGGCAAGATTGTCCATTTGCCGGTATGGTTAAAAAATGTGACGGTTTTTTTGATGCGCACATTTACGTCTTCAACGTTTTATGGGCCCTATGAGTTTTTCCTGAATGCGATGCTACTCGATGGGGTGACAGATCAATATGGAACAGAGCTATTGGAAGACTTTTATCGGGAAGAAGCCAATCGCTCTATCTGCCAACCTGACTGAGACAAATAGCATCGGAGGTCGAGAAAAACAACATCGAGGAGGTGAAGCCCAAAACGCAAAGACGCGTTTTACGGCGAAATACAAGGTGAATGGCGAAGCCAGAGAAGGTGCCCTGGGGTACAAACTCAGAATTCTTAAAGAATATGAAAATGCAGAGCGTGGCAACGAAGGCGCACTGCCGAATCCTAAAAGCGAATGAAATGCTCCGTGAAAGAAGAGCCCAGCGCCGTAGAAAAAATACACGAAACTAGACAACAAAGTGTCTCAAAGTTGGTAACAGGTTCCGAGTGGGCTACTGTTGTCTTTTCGAAAAGCAAGCTTTGGCTTAAAATATAGTCAAATTGTCGGGTTAGCTCCCGACGAGAATTCAAGTTCTCAAAAAGAAAAGTGGCGAATAGAATGCACGGGATTATTTGGCCTGGGTATATTTGAGCGCGAGCCTTATATCAGAGTCATCCGAAGGTGGAAAAAAGATGAAAAAAATATTCTACATAGTGTCAATCTGTTTACTAAGTGCGGCTTGTAGTGGAAAATCTCACAAAGCCGAGAAGATTTTAGATAGTAAGACCGCTTACAAAAATGAATCTAAGATCGAGTTACCAGGCAAATTCTATAATTACGCTAATCCAAAAATCCCCGCTTATTTTAGCGTTGAAACGGAAGGCTTTCATGGTCAATTACCCGCACTTAAGAGCGATAATACGCCCTCTGATAATCCAATCACAGACGCCGGTGCAACTTTGGGAAGGGTTCTTTTTTACGATAAAAAATTAAGTAAGAACTTTACGGTGTCTTGCTCCTCCTGTCATAAAGCAGCGCATGGTTTTAGCGACGAGCGCACGCTTAGCGAGGGTTTTATGAGAGGTGAAACCAGGCGCCATTCCATGGGGCTCACCAACGCGAGATTTTACAAACCAGGTCACTTTTTTTGGGACCAACGTGCGACAACGCTTGAGGATCAAGTGCTCGCGCCTATTCAAGATCTTGTTGAAATGGGAATGACGCGCGACCTTCTCGTAGAACGCGTCGAAGCCGCGCCTTATTATCCTGCGCTTTTTAAAGCGGCCTTCGGCGATGAAAAGGTAAGTACAGTTACTATTTCTAAAGCTCTTGCTCAATTTGTGCGAAGTTTGATTAGTACCACAAGTAAGTATGATCTTGGTCGTGCCCAAGTCGAAAATAGACGCGATCCTTTCCCGAATTTTTCCACCCTTGAAAACGAAGGCAAACGTCTTTTTAGCTCACCGATACCGATGGGCGGATTTGGGTGTTTTGCGTGTCATCAAGGCGAGGCTTTTGTCGCGGAGGAGGCCACGAGTAATGGCTTGGATGTCGATATTTCGTCCGATATTGGATACGGGCAAATCACGCGAGATCCAAAAACGGAAGGGCATTTCAAAGTACCTTCTCTGAAGAACGTCGCCCTTCGTGCGCCTTACATGCATGACGGTCGCTTCTCGACCTTAGAAGAAGTTGTCGAGCATTATAGCAGCGGTATTAAGTCCTCGCCGAATCTAAAACCGCCTTTGTCGATTTTTGGAAAAGAGCGATTTCTTATGAACGCCGAACAAAAAACCGCAATCGTCGCCTTTCTCAAAACCCTCACCGATGAAAAGATGGTCAATGACCCCAAGTTCAGCGATCCTTTTGTAAAATAGAGTTTGATGGCCAGCGGCGAGGTGCCGAATTCGGCGTCATCCTTTTCTGAGGAATGGAAAGTGAATTGTAGCCCCGCTGCCGGGATAAAGGTGCGACCCTCTGTGGTCGCCCATAGGTCCTGTATTTACAAACGATCGACGGGTAACCACCGAGGGTTACCCCTACAAGGAAGAAAATACCTCAGAAAGGGTCACATTTGGTGGAATGAGCAAAAATAGATTTTAGACGAACTTTGCTGACAAGTTTGGAACTCTTGTGTAGATAGGACGCTGGTCCCATAGCTCAGCTGGATAGAGCGCTGGATTCCTAATCCGGAGGTCATAGGTTCGAACCCTATTGGGATCACTTTTAACGACGCCAGGAAAAATACTTTTCCATCGCACCCGAAACGAAAGACGTTAAGCGGGTTCGATTGTAGGCATCGGCGGCACGTTTCACAATTTCAGATTGCGTAGGATAGGGATGAATGGTGGCAGCGATCGTCCCGAATCCCATGTCGTGGGTCATCGCAAATGTGATTTCCGCGAGTAGATCTCCAGCATGAGATCCGACCAAGGTTGCCCCCAAAATCTTATCGCTATCCTTCTTTAAATGCACTTTGAGAAATCCCTCTGTTTCGCCGTCTAAGATCGCGCGGTCGAGATCTTTGAAATAGGTCGTAAATGTATCGATTTTATAACCGGCTTCTTCGGCTTCCTTTGGGTAGTATCCAACATGGGCGATTTCTGGCGAAGTGTAGGTGGCAAAAGGAATGACGAGATCGTTTGTCTTTTTACTATCGATGAAAAGTGCATTCTGAATTGCGATGCGCGCGTAGGCGTCGGCGGCGTGCGTAAACTGGAATGCCGAGCAGCAATCTCCGGCGGCATAAATGTCGGAGTTTGAGCTTTGTAGATTGTTGTTCACAACGATCCCCTTACGTTTATCGAGCTGTACGCCAGCGGCCTCGGCGTTAAGTGAATTCACGTTTGGACGTCGACCGGTGGCGACAAGAAGCTCGTCTACCTTTAAGTTCTGAGTCGTATTGTCTTGCTCGATGACGAGTGTGAATCCGCTTTCATCTTCGATAATACTTTTAGTTGATGTGTTTACTAAAATGATTACCCCATCTTTTTCCATTGACGCTTGAACGATGTCGGCAGCATCGCGATCTTCTCGACCCAGAATTTGTGGTCCGATTTGAATCAAGAATACCTGCGATCCAAAACGTGCAAAAGATTGTGCTAACTCGCATCCAATGGGACCCGCACCGATGATTGCAATCTTCTTTGGTAATTTGGTCAGAGCGAAAAGGGTCTCATTGGTTTTATAGTTGGTTTCAAAAATACCAGGAATGGGAGGAACAAAGGCCTTTGCCCCTGTTGCGATGATCGCTTTTTTAAAGGTCAGTGTTTGGCCGCCTACGTCGATTTTATTGTTGCCGCAAAACTGACCGTGGCCGATGTAGACGTCGATGCCCAGATCTGAAAAGCGTCGCGCTGAGTCGTGATGGGAGATTTCGGAACGTAATCGCCTCATTCTTTCCATGACCTTGGCAAAGTCGACGGTGATTTCGGTCTTAATACCGAATTGGTGAAGCTCGCGTGCGTTCGCAATCGCTCGGCTCGCTCGAATCAGTGCCTTTGATGGAACGCACCCGAAATTCAGACAATCTCCGCCTAATAACTCGCCTTCAATAAGCGCAACTTTTGCGCCCAATCCGGCTGCTCCCGCGGCGGAAATAAGACCCGCAGATCCGCCGCCGATAACGACCAAATTATAAGGCTCGCTCGGTGAGGGATTCTCCCAATCACTAGGATGTACGTGATTGATTAGGGTTTGGTCGTAGCTGTCATTTTCTAATAGGCCT
>JALSKP010000757.1 GCA_026988815.1 Myxococcales bacterium
GCAATGCGCGGCGACCTAACAATCAACTGGAATCCCACGGCAGGCGATGTGGGCGCCGTAAAAATCACAGCAACGGATGTGGCAGGATTTTGGAGCGCGGTCATTCTTGAGCCTTTCTTCGTCGATATTCCCCATCAAGAGGTGATTTTTGAAACTGGGAAAGCGACGTGGACCGATGGCGAGACGCCCAAACTTGTACTAACCCTAAAAAAGATCAAAGCGGCATTAAAAAAACACAAGCGAAAAGGGTTAACCCTGCAACTCTATATTGCAGGATACACGGACACGGTCGGTTCGGCGTCTTCCAATCAATCGCTCAGTCGAGCACGTGCAAAGTCTATCGCGAGATGGTTTAGAAAATCAGGAATTCGTATACCGATTTACTACCAGGGTTTTGGAGAAAATGCCCAAGCCGTAAAGACCGCCGACAATGTGGACGAAAAACGAAACCGTCGAGCGCTCTACCTTTTGGGAAATACCAAGCCCCCAACGTCTGCCCAACTCCCCAAAGCCAATTGGGGGAAATTGTGATTGCAACCCAGTTTGACGAGCATTTACGCGAAGTCCCGAAAGATCCGGACGCCTACGATAAGGCGTGTCTGAAAAATGCAAAAAATTTAGATTGCGCAGCAAAAGCGCTCGAAAACGCGACCGAACTTGATAAAATCGATTACTATCGTGCTCTTAGCCGATCGGCCGATTTACACCGCTTTTCGTTTCGATACGAAGAAGCGGGTTCTTTGTTTTCCGAGGTGTCTATTTTTTGGCGTTCTATTGGGTGGGGAAAAGCGGCTTTTCTTTGCGACCTCAAAGCGGAATTGTGTTCGGGATATGTCCGGGAAAAATACGATAACCGAGGTTTTGATTTTTTGCTTTCGACGCTAAATGAAAGCGCCGAACTCCAGGTCTATTTACCTTTTTACCACCAATATCGAGGACAAATCTTGGCCTTTTGTGGTGATAATGAAGGGGCGAGAATCGAACTTTCAAAGAGCACGAGAAAAGAGTTAGAAAGTAAACTTAGCAACTAAGTAGGCCTGCCAAGGGTGCACTAAAATATCTCCACACTTTGGATTGTTTGTTCTGCAATTTCCAACTCCTTATCTAATTCTTCAAGAATATCCTCCAAACGAATCTCCTCCGGGTGTCCGTATTTGGAGTCTCGAATTTGTAGAAATCGTGTACGTAGGGCTTCAAGTTTTAAGGTGATCACCTCAAACTGAGATTTTGTTTTATCCATCATGACGAGGTTTTTTTCGGCCACGCTCACCTGTCTTTGAAACTCACGAATTTGGTCGCCAAAGATCGTTTTATCTCGCGATTGAAGTTCCAGAACTTTTTGTTGAATCACCTTTGGATGTTCAAGTTTTTCTAAGTTGATAAATTTTTCGCAAATATTGAAAATATTCTCAAGCAGTAGAAAGAGATCCCCACGGGCTTGCTCAAGGACATCACCGTACACCGATTGCTCGGCACGGAAGCCTTGCGATAAAGCGTAGTATTCCATCAAGCAGATCGATAAGAGACGCTTTATTTCAGGGTCGCGCAAATGCTCAAGGAGGTAAATCGACTCCTCACTAAGTTGGTGATCAAACCCCGAAGCGTGGTTTAAAGCGGGATAGATTTGGATCCTATATTTGCGTTTGTACCAAACAAGTTCTCTTTGCCCGAGTACGAAAACAAGGGCCAAGAGGACAGGAATCATCCAGAGCGACACAAAGAACATAATGCCCAGGCTAGCCAACACCATTCCTAATGCGATTCCGATTTTGAGGGGCGTTCGAACGACCGATTCAGCCGTTTCTCGCACCCAGTTAATGGGCACCTCATCGGCGCAATGCGCGCTTGCGTAGATCCCAATATCGTTCATCCGAGCGCACAAAGTAGAAATCTGTTCTTGCCGGGCGCTTATCGTAAATACGGCAGGAGGGTCAGCAAGGATAGCACCGATTTCTTTGACATTCGTTTTGGGTATCGATGATGAAATCCATAAGGCGGCCTCATCAATGGCAAAACGATCTTCGCTTCCCTTGATAATAATAGCGTATTCTTGGGCACTCTGAGTTGTACGGGGTTGGCCGCCACAATGAATACAAAAAGTCAGATCGGGTGGCAGCGCTTTATTACATTGAATGCATCGATGAAAGAACCCTAATCCCACCGGACCTCGCATTTGATCGAGCGCGCGCTTCTTGCTCCAATCGAGTTGATCTGAGTAATCCTCGCTTGGCCCATCCAAGGATTTTATGCCGGAATCGGCACTCATAAAGTCCCACCACTTTCCGTCATCAATCAGCAATTTATGTTCGAAGTCGTCTGACATTTTAATCCATTTTCATTTCACCCAATAATCGCTCTTTAACACCGATTTTTCAATCCTAAATAAAAGGGTGGGTTCAGGTTGATAGTATGTTGGGTTTCGTCGCTGTTGGGTTTCGTCGTTGTTGGGTTTCGTCGCTACGCTTTTATCCCGCTCGACGGGCCGTCAACCCAACCTACGTCAACCCAATACTTGCCCCAGACGAGCTTTACCTGTACACACGCCTTGGATAGAAAAAGAGATTCTTATGACCATTAGCCCCAAACAATTAGCCAGCGAAGTCGATCGCAGACGCACCTTTGCCATCATTTCTCACCCCGATGCTGGAAAAACAACGCTTACCGAAAAACTCCTCCTCTACGGCGGAGCAATTCACTTGGCCGGATCCGTAAAATCGCGACGTGCCGCAAAGCATGCAGTCTCCGATTGGATGGAACTTGAGCAACAACGTGGGATTTCGATCACCTCCTCCGTTCTCCAATTTCCATACTACAACTACGCGATCAATCTGCTCGATACCCCAGGTCACGCTGACTTCTCAGAAGACACTTACCGTACCTTAGCCGCCGCAGATTCTGCCATCATGCTCGTCGATATCGCCAAAGGCGTGGAGCCCCAAACCAAAAAACTTTTCAAAGTATGTCGGATGCGAAAACTTCCCATCTTCACCTTTGTTAATAAAATGGATCGCGAAGGCATTCCTCCCCTTGAAATCATGGAAGATATTGAACGCACGCTCGGCATTAATTTGGTCCCCATCAACTGGCCCGTCGGTATGGGTCGGACCTTCATGGGCGTCTACGATCGTGATAAAAAGAAGGTCTTAAAATTTGACGCAGAAGGTCGTCACGGCGAGTCCATTTTGGCCATTGAGGAATTGGACATCGACGATCCTCAAATTAAAAACAAATTGGGCGTGGCACAATATAGGCAATTTATTGAGGAGATAGAACTTCTCGAAATCGCCGCAGAACCCTTCGATTTGCAGAAAGTGCGTAACGGAGAATTGTCGCCCATGTTCTTTGGCTCAGCGATGACCAACTTCGGTATCGAGCCTTTCATGGATCGTTTCGTAGAGATGGCACCCTCACCGGACGACGTTCCCACTCCCCATAAATCACCCAAAGATCAAGATTTTAGCGGCTTTGTATTTAAGATTCAGGCCAACATGAATCCTTCCCATCGCGATCGTTTGGCTTTTGTAAGAATCATGTCAGGTCAGTTTACAGCCGACATGCAAGCCATCCTCTTGCGAGAAAATCGGACCATTAAATTGGCCTATCCTCAGACCTTTATGGCCGACGATCGAGAAGGCGTCAAAGAAGCCTATCCCGGAGATATTATTGGCTTATACGATCCCGGAACCTTCAGAATTGGCGACACCATTTGCACCAAAAAAGATGTCGGTTTTGTCGACATTCCGCGTTTCTCGCCGGAACACTTTGCCATCGTCGAGATAAAAGAGGCCCTCAAACGAAAAGCGCTCACAAAAGGTTTGCAGCAGCTTTCAGAAGAAGGGGCCATACAGATTTTCAAACAACCCTACCTCGGCGATAAGGATGTCATTGTAGGTGCAGTCGGTATTCTACAATTTGAAGTCCTCAAATTCAGATTAGAACACGAGTATAAAGTGCACGTAAACCTGCGCTCGCTTGGCTTTAAATACGCTCGCTGGGTGGAAGGGGAGGGCTTTGACGAGGCCGCCTTTGACCGCGCAGATTACACCAAAGTGCTCATCGATCGCGACGGTCTTCCCTTGGTTCTCTTCCGCAATGACTGGGCGATGACCTACGTAAAGGGGCAGTATCCGGGCCTTGTCTTCTTGGCCAATCCCCCCGGAACTCCCGGCCTGGAAGAACTCCACGGCGCCGGTTGGGAATTTTAACCTATTTTGGTGTTGATGGAGCGCAGTGACGAAACCCAAACGATTTTTCACCATTTTTCTTTTCTTATCTTCCAGATTCGGATAAACAAAAGACCTAGCCTATCTTTTAGGGTGATAAATGAAATAAATGATATTCTTAGTAAGCATATTTATGTTTTTTGCGGCTCCTTCTAGCCCAAGAAAATGAAAAAAATCCACAAATAACCTCTACAGAAAGCGATGTCGGAAAGGGGACAAAAAGACTACAACGCTGCCCTCATCGCAAAAGAAAAAGGCGAGTACGAAAAACTGACGACCTGTGAAGCAGTGCTATTGGCTCGGGCTTTCTGGCGATGGTAAAAGTCTTGCCATAACTTCGATTGATTCAAGCGGGGCGACTGGTATTGGTGGCGATGTATTCGATACGTCCGAGAATCTATCAGGTTCTTTTTTCCTCTATTAATTTAATTTTTGTATTTGGTAGGTTGTAAAAAAAACGCCAACATTGGCCTAGGCCAACATCAATCAACCTCACCCTAAAGATATTTTATAGGAAATATAGAAGGGAAAGAATTACTTCTTTTCGACAGGCTTCGCTTCGGTCTTGGCTGGTGCAGTACCCGTTGGTGGCGTCGCCGCAGGGGTTTTAACAGGATCGGCAGCAGGCGTTTTTGTTGGAACAGCCGTTCCATTTGCAGGAGCAATACTTCCATCTACTGGAGGAGTTTCCACCTTTTTCTCAACAGGCTTTTCTACTTTCTTAACCGCAGGTTTGGGTGGGGTAACCACCGGACCTTCTTCCACGACCGGAGGAGGCACTGCTGGCAATCCTTTTGCCACACGTTGGAGGGGCTGGAAAAACGCGGCAACCAATAAACCTGAGGCAACGATTCCAAAAAGCCATGCGGCCATGGGAAGTTCTTTTTCTTCCTGCTGCAATTTCATTGCAAACATAAAAGTATAAGGGGGGACAAGAAGAACCATCACACCTGCTCCAGTACTAATACGGAACGCAAATTTGGACAGTTTAAAAGCGCCCCACCAATATGCGATAAAGGTGATAGCTAGCAGTGAACCAACGACGGCAATTAGCATATGAAAACTCCACGAGTCTCAAAAATTCAAAGGAGAATTCTTTACGCTGCGGCTAAGATATTGTCAATGTAGATGTTTCTCTCGTGATTTATTGGCGTCCGCTTAGGACCTCCAATGAACAACGCCCGTTTTCACAAGTATAATAAGAAATGACGAGTTGTCCTGCACTGTCGATCGCCGTCGAGACCCCATATGAACTCTTTTCAAAGAGATTTTTAAATTCCCACTCTTGGTTCGGCGAGTGCTTGGCAAGTCTGAGAGACTCATTATTCGCGGTGTTGAAGGCAATGTAGAGAGTTCCATTATCGCCGCGAAAGAGCGAGGAGTAACTACTAAGGCGCTCGTTCGGAAAAGCCCACAGATCGCGCTCAAGGTTGTTCATATCGCCGCAAGAAACGGAGAGATAAGAATCATCAACGTCGCTTGCGATGCAAATTTGGTCGTCAAATACGACCATCGAACTTGGACGCACAGCCTCTTGTTGTAAATACTGGCGATCGGTCCAGCGATTGTCTCGAAGAGAATATTTGGCAATACCCCATTCAGCCGCGTCTTGATGAACTAAGAAAAGGTTTCCCGCGCCATCGGCTTGTAAACCTCGCTCATAGGCCGCGCTCGCGTCCGAGATCTCAAGGGTTTCAACTTTCCTCCATTCATCTTCCAGAAGAACAAAAGTAGAAAGGGGATCCCGATCGTTTGAAAAGGTAACGAAAACCCGATCGCCGTCTCGTGCGATATCCAGGCCGTCGGAAACATCAGTTCGACGCACAGGTAGGGTTTCAAAGATGAAATCATCTTTTCCACGACGAAGGGCCGTCTTAAAGGAATCGTCGGTAGGATCTAGAAAAATCAGAATGGGCTGGTTCTTGTAAATCTCTATCCCGAAGGTTCCCTGTTGGGCCTTCACATTTTCAAAGGTCCAATCTTGGTTTTCCCGCTTCTGACCCAAAGTCAGATTCACATTATCACACTCGCTATCGGAACATGAATGGTAGGCCAACCACAAGGTACCATCGTCCCCCTTGACGAGCGCAGTCCGTTCATTGAGTGCGTGTTCGATCGGAATATCAGGAACGATATTGACCGTTTCGACTTCACCATTATTTTCGCCCGTCGTTTGATTGTTCGTTGTTTGGTTATTGGTATTGTTTTCTCCATTATTTTCGCCGGTGTTTTCCTCCGTTGGGTCATCGAAGGTGTCCTCCAAAACCCAACCCGGATTGCGGTCCGTGCAATCACAACTCGAAAAAGCCAAAATTGAAGAAAGAAGAAAAAGTTTAACAATAGGACGATTCATTACATACCTCACATTTATACATTCGACGCACACATCGGATTGGCATTCAATATGTTTACGATATCTTCGACTTTCTTGCCAATGATCTCAGAAAGGTTAGATTTCAATCGTAGGACGAATTGAAGGCGAGCATTTTCTGAGGGAGGCTGTCGATTTAGAAAAAATTAATGTAAAGCGGAATTGAATTGTAGGGTGCGACCCTCTGTGGTCGCCCGCAGGTCCTTTATTTACAAGCATACTCACGCGCAGGCTTGGCACACCACGGGGGGTTACTTACAAACCAAGAAATTACCACAGTTTCGGATCACACTAAACGAGGACGACATGAAAGCGATCATTTTAGAAAACGATATCGAACTCCGACTCCTTAGTGAGTCGGACGCAAATGAGCTCTTCTTGGTCGTCAACGCCTGCCGTCCTTATTTATCGGAGTGGCTTCCTTGGGTAAAAGAGGCCAAATTTGAGAAAGACACGCTCGATTTTATCCTCTCCAGAAAGCGGGCCTATCGAGAAGGGAAGGGATTGAGTTGCACGATCCGCCAGAAAAAACAAATCGTCGGCATTATTGGATTCAATATCATCGTGGCCTCTTCTCGCTCTGCCGAAATTGGATATTGGCTCGCTGAAAAAGTTCAAGGTCGTGGTCTGATGAGACGATCCTGTGAAGCTCTGGTTGCTTACGGATTTGAGTCCCTCAACCTCAATCGCATTGTTATTCGCTGCGCCGAATTGAATGTTAAAAGTTGCGCTATTCCCGAACATTTAGGATTCGTTTTCGAGGGCACCTTGCGCGAATCTGCAAAAATCGGAGGACAATTTCACTCCATGCGTTTGTACTCAAAACTGGCGTCGGAACACCTTTGAAAAAATTTCTATTTGCGATCCTTTTCATTGGATTTTCAGGGTGTGCGGTGGGCTATCGAAAGATGAATATTTCGAGCGAAATCGTTCGAGACGATGGTCGTCGTCTTGACGTCCGCGGAGAATCAGACACAGCCTTACTCATGGTCCACGCCGACTTTCGTTATGCTCGCCTGTCCCTTCCCATCGAACTGGGGAGTCAAACCTGGGATTTCCTTGCCGAGGACGGCGGGCGAGTGAAAGACAGTGCACTAAGGGAACGGCGTTTTTACCGAATCGATGCACCTTTCTTAAGCGTGTATCAGGTCGATAAAGGACTTGGTATTTGGTATCCTGGTTTCCTATCTAAGCGAAAAAGTTTAGAGTTCTGGGTGGGCGGTGAAATGGATTTTTTAAAGTCAGGCCATCGCTGGGTTGATGTCGGTTTGATGTACTATCATTATGGGCTTATCGGGGTGCGCGCCTATGCTGGTGTTGGAAGTGA
>JALSKP010000758.1 GCA_026988815.1 Myxococcales bacterium
TTAGGTGCAGACATGGAAAAACGTTCTGATTTCCAACTGATCGCTGGAACAAACGCCGATCTTCGTTTGATGATTCGAGAGAAAAGATTTCGCTCAGATTTATTGGCAAGAATCGATTTATGGAGTTTCGATTTACCAGGGCTTAAAGATCGTATTGAAGATCTCCCACCTAATTTAAAGTACGAGCTGAGTTTATTTGAGCAGCGAGAAGGGCGAGTTGTGGGATTTAATAAAGAAGCGCAATCACGTTATTTGTCCTTCGCAAAAGATCCGAAATCTATGTGGTTAGGTAATTTTCGCGATCTCAATAGCTCCGTGACTCGGATGGCAACGCTGGCGGAGGGAGGGAGAATTAACACGATAATTGTTGAAGAGGAAATACAGCGATTGTCAAAAGATTGGCATTATGGGGACGGAATCCAGAACGATGAAAAGAGAAGAGAGGAGCTTTTAGGAACTTTTTTAAACGAGGAGGTGATTGACGATTTGGACCTCTTCGACCGAATTCAGTTAAGTGCAGTCCTTCACCTTTGTCTTGAGTGTCACTCCATGGCCGAGGCGGGAAAACGGCTTTTTGCAGTTTCTCGCCTCCAAAAGGAGAATCCGAACGATTCGGATAGAATTCGAAAATACCTCATGAAGTTTGGTATTTCTTGGTCTCAGATTAAAAACCGGTAGTTTGAAATCAAAGCAGGATGCGAGCTGCTCGAAAATTTACTGGGAGACTTGGGCAGCGTTATGCATTTTCGCAACTTCTTGGTCGATAAAAAATAATCCATTTCCTTCCATCCCGATGAGTTCAACTTTGTCGAGAACCGCTTTGAAAAGCTGTTCTTCTTCGTGCTGTTCGGCGACATACCATTGAAGGAAATTGAAAGTTGAGAAGTCCTGTTCTTCGAATGCGATGCTGACCAAACTGTTGATTTCTTTGGTGATCATCTGCTCGTGGGCGTAGGTGATTTCAAAAATTTCGACGACCGAGGAAAATTCGTTCTGTGGCGGATTGATGGAATCGAGAACAGCGTAAGAACCGGTTTCGTTGATATAATCGAAGAGTTTCTGCATGTGCATTCTTTCTTCGTCGGCATGTTGGCGGAAGAAATTTGCGCATCCTTCGAGGCCTTTTTGCATGCACCAAGAACTCATTTGAAGGTAGAGGTTGGATGAAAAGAATTCTAAATTGGTTTGAATATTGAGCGCTTTGGCGAGTGTTGTGCTTAGCATAATGTCTCCTAAAATTCCGGATTTTGGAATCTTCGTGAGGAAGAATAGAGTATTCAAGCTGTTTGTACATAGATGATTTTGGCTAGTAAAGCGAGATTCAATGCGTGGAGAAGGTCAGAGGAGATGGAGGTAGTAGGTGTTCTGGGATCGCGAAAATAAGAGGTTTTACGGTGGTTTAGACGCAGTCGCTGAAACGGAAAGTAAGGGAGGCCGATAAAGACTTGTTTTTAACAAGGGGGACTCCATTACACTTCCACATCGATACATTCCAAATCAAGTTGTCAAAATTTCCAGAGGTACACTTAATCGTCAACCTCTCATTATTCCTGATAAAAAAGGTGAGCTTTCGCAAACGATCCAAGATATTTTTGTACAAAGCGCTAAAGCTTGTGAAATAGAAATATTGGCACTGCACGTCGAGCCATTTGGTTACGAGGCGATCGTTTTGGACCGAAAAATGCGCCGTTCAAAATTTATGCAGATGGTAAATCAGGCGATTAGTTTGGCTGTGAAAAAGAAGACTCGTCATTACGAATCGCTCTGGTCGAATCAGAAACCTGGCAATCTTGCAATTCTTGATATTGAGACATTAAGAAGCGAAATTGTACGGGTGTGTACGACACCAGTTCGCACCGGATACGTTCGTAAAGTTGAGGATTGGGAACTTCCGCATTTTTCTCCATCAGATTGGGGAGTAGAAATGGATGAAGAGAAGGGGAGCGAATCGAGCACGGAGCCCTGTCCGGTGTCAACTCGTTCCCTGACCCCACTTCGGGACAAACTTGAGGTCGCACTTGAGATAGAGAATAAACGAAAAAGCACTGCTAGAAAATTACCGAAATCTGTCGAATCGAAAAGGAGTCAGGAGGGCCAAAGATTGGAGGGTTGTAACTTAGAGGAAGAGGCCTCACCACAGACCAACCAGATAAGTTGGTGCCCGGGACTTACAAAGCTATTGGTTGGGAAAGATAGTGTAGTATCCATGTTTACTAAAATAGAAGGCTTGAAGGAGGAGCTGAACATGGAAATCGAAGGGTTTGAAAGGAAGGAAAAAAGGCGTCGAAAACGTGTTCTCGGTATCATTCGATGTCGGCGGAAATCGACATTTTTGAAACAGAAATCGTCGAAAGGGAATGTCTATATCGACCATCTCCGTGAGGTTTTATGCGCTTCTTCGGACCGACTCGAAGCTATCAGAGAGTTTATGCAACAGTTTTACAAAAACTACAACGCGGCACTCGTTCGTTTTATTAGGACTCGAAAAGCAAGTTTTCCCTTCGGTATACTTAAAATGAGAACGCTTTTTCGTGCTGATTACGGACCTCCTCAGATCGAGGACCCCTTCGATTTCCAGTGCTAAATCCTAGGCTAGCGATCTCATTGCTTTTCGGATTCCGATTGAGAGGTTTCTTCACGCTAATCATTCGTAAAAGCGTAATATTTCTGGATTTAGGAAGATTAAATATGTAAAGGTAGGCGTGATTTAACCAAACTGTAGGAATTTTTGAATGAAAACGACGACACGTATTTTTACAATACTGCTGCTTCTTTCGTTAGGGGCTTGCGATGATGACAAGACAACCAACCCAACGCCAGATGGTGGCACATCGGACATGGTTACCAAGACCGACACGGACCAACCCGATGATGGAACAACAGATACGAGCAAGACAGATACAAGCAAATTGGATATGGGGAGCGATCTTGTCCAACAAGAGGGGGTTTTGATCCCGGGCTTATCCGGGAAAGTCGATGTCTCCTTCGATTCAAAAGGGGTATTGCATGCATCCTGTATGACCGATGAGGATTGTGTGGCGGTAGAAGGCTACTATCACGCCGCAAATCGATTTATTCAGATGGATATTCAACGGCGAGTTGCAACCGGAAAAATTTCCGGTCTGATTGGCGATCTCGCTTTAGGTTTTGATGAGTCTTCTCGTCTCATTTTTTCCACCCGAGAAGGTGAACCTCTTGGAGCCGCAATTTGGAAAACGCTTAAGCCAAAAACCAAAGGGTTGTTCGAAGCCTACACCCGTGGCGTGAATGCATTCTTAGATGATGCTAAAAACGGCCGAAATGGTGCGACGCTTTCTGAAGAATACGATCATGCAATCGTGGAATCGGAAATTGAGCCTTGGACTGTTGAGGATTCGATCGCAGGTTCTCTCCTTCTACTCGAAGATCTCTCGAATTCATCTGGCGGAGATTTATCGCGTGGACGTGCTTACGCGCGCTTGGGGAACGATACGAATCGTATCCTGGATCTCATTGGAACGATGTCGGCGACCCAAGTTTCCACGATGGCGGCGTCCGGCGAAACCTACGGCCCCAATAATTTACTACGAGGAACTTTACCGGGAAAACCCGATCTTTCAGCGCTTGTTGCGTTGATGAAAACAAATCGAAACGCGATTTCCAGAGCGGATGAAAAAATTACCGCCTTCGAGGTTTTCTTAAACCGAAAGGAATTTGAAACCGGTTCGAACAACTGGGTGGTTGGAAAACAACTGACCAACACCGGAAACACGATGTTGGCAAACGATCCACATTTAGGACTATCCAATCCTGCACTTTGGTATCTCGTTGAACTTGATGCAAAAACGAATGGCACCGGAGAACTTCATGTTGCAGGCGTAAGTCTTCCAGGCCTTCCTGGTATTCTTCTCGGCCACAACGAGAAGATTTCCTGGGGCGGAACGGTGATGTTCTACGATCTCGCTGACGTGTACATTGAGGAGTTAAGTCCCGATAAAAAGGGCGTCATGTTCAACGGCGTTAAGGTGCCCTTCACCGAAATTGATGTCGAGTTTCCGATTGCTCGCGATCAACCTCGAACGAAGACCTTGAGATGGGTTCCCCATCATGGACCCGTTATCGACATTGACGAACAAGCGGGGACTGCTCTTACCGTTCGTTGGACGGGATCGGACGGACGTACAGATATCGAAATGTTCTTCGATATGATGCGTTCTGAGAACGTTGAAGATGCGAGAAAAGCTCTGCTTCAATCTGTGAGTACCAATCAAAACTGGGTGATTGCGGATACGGCTGGCGATATTGCATGGTACCCCTATTCCAGTGTTCCCAAACGCCCATGGGTTTCTGCAGCAACTCCTGCGTGGACGCCTCTTGACGGCAAAGGCGGATTTGAATGGGAGGGAAGAGTCGCCTACGACAAATTGCCTCAGATGAAAAATCCTACGAATCATTTTATTGCGACCACCAATACCGATCCGACGGGAGCTTTTTTAGACGGTGATCCAACCAGTGGTGGATACTATCTCACCTCCTACGGAGAGTTTGCAGGATTTCGTCAGCAAGCGGTCGTGGATCGTTTGAAAAATTTGGGTGACGGCGAATATACGATGGAGTATGGAATGGATATGCAAGGAAGTACCTTCCTCGTATTAAGGGATTGGATTGTTCCCCATCTTGTTGCCGATTACGACGCAAACCAGGTTTCTGATAACGCGAAGAAAATATACCAAGCGCTCATGACTTGGGATGGTACCTGTCCCACTGGGCTAAACGCGAACGGGGAAAATGATCCCGATATGGCAGTCGCTCGGGCGTCGGTTGGATGTTCGGCTTTTCACCACTACATCAAAGCCCTGGCTATTGGCGCTCTTGGCGACGAATATGCTGATGCTGGCTTTTCTCCGGTTTCATTATACGCTTGGAGAACCCTTGTTATTTTGTTGAACAATCCTGAACGTTTGCAAAACGGCGAAACCTATTTTGATAACGCGACAACTGCCCCGGTTGAAACGAAAAGCGAGATTCTTTTGCTCGCCTTAGAAGAAGCCTATACGGATATTGTGGTGAGTTTTGGTTCTCCTGATGCCAATGAATGGCGTTGGGGAAAAGTTCACACCATTGAACTTCGCGCGCCTGTTCTGGCAAATGCGAACTTGACGCAATTTAATGAAAGTTTCGCTGCACCAAGTGGTTTGTTCGCCATCAACGTCGCTAATCCAGCTGGACGTGCGGGTTCAAGATGGGGATTTGAATCAGGTCCTTCAATGCGACACGTTTCGGAGATGAATCCGGCCGGCGTAGAAAGCTATTGGACACTTCCCGGTGGTCAAACCCATCGTCGAGATTCGCCCCTTTACCAATCTCTCCTCGACGATTGGTTGAATGTGAATTATTTCAAAATGCCTTTTTCTCGTGCCGATGCCGATGCCGCCGCCATGACGACCTTGGTGGTTAATCCAAAAGCAGAATAACTTTGGAGCTGCTTATTAAACCGCGCCTTTGGGCGCTTTTTTGTGCTTGGTTTTTAGGAGTCTCGAAGGCATATAAAGAACCATGCACTATTTCTTTTCAAGTCTGATTTTACTATTTTGTTTGTATCCCTCGACAGGAATCGCAGGGGAGTCCAAAGGAATCGAAATCTATGCGGCATCGAGCGTGGGAGAGGTTGCCAAGTTTGCTAATCCTAAAGGAAGTAATTACGTTGGGGCATCGTCTCGACTTGCAACGCAGATTCTTTCAGGTGCCCATCCTGACATCTTTATCAGCGCGGACAAATTTTGGGCCCTTGAGGTCGCCAAAGCAAATCCGCGATACGCGATATCAAAAATCGCAAGTAATCGCTTGGTGGTTGCCACGCTCAAAAATATGTTCCCCCATGAAATTTGTGATCTAAAAATCGGCGCCTCTTTGAAGGAAGTTCCCAGCGGTCACTACGCCGATATCGGAGCGACTGTACTCGGTTGCGCTTCTCCCTCGTCCCGGGCACCTAATGCTGGTATTCTTAGAGAGTGGTTGAAGGCAAAGGTCGTCGATGCGGCCTACCTCTACGAGACGGATGTTATCGCTGATGAGGCCTTAAAATCCGTTCATATTTTTGATGAAACCCAAGTCGAAATTTCTTTCTACGCCCTACCTTTATCCATCGCCGGAAATACCTGGCTGGGTTCTCAAGGGTTGAGCAACGCGCTCGAAAATGCAGGCTTTGGAAAAAAGGGGCTTTTGAAAAAGGCCCCAATCGCTCCTGGCAGTACGAAAGATGTGCGCTACAAAAACGAAGAAATTGATGTTTTGGGGATTGTTCTTTCTTCGTTATTAATCGGTCTTATCGTTGTTTGTATGGCTTTTTTCCCAGCAATTTTTTTCGGCTTCTTTCTTGCCCGTGTTCGAACGCGTTGGACGATTTTGGTCTCTCTAATCGTGCTTTCGCCCCTCGTGGTACCACCGGTGGTAACTGGCCTGGCACTCTTAAAAATATTTGGTCCCGACCACTTTCTATCACCTTTAATCCACGTTTTTGGCTCGCCGGCATTTACCTGGTTTGGTGCGGTTTTGGCGTCCTTTATCGTTTCGCTTCCGCTTTTTATTGTCATGAGTCGCCGTGCATTCGAAGCCGTGGATCCGCACTTTGAGAACCTCGGTCGAAGTTGTGGAAAATCAAAATTCTTCGTGTTTCGTAAGATTACACTGCCTTTGGCTTTTCCCGGAATCGTAGCCGGAGGGATGTTATGTTTCGCAAGGTCTGTGGGAGAGTTTGGTGCAACTGCGGTATTTGCAGGTAATCTCGCTGCCGAGGGAGGGACAATTTCTCTGGCTATTTATCGCTCTTTGCAAACACCCGGAGGAGAAGAGGCAGTCTGGATTCTTAGTTTATTCAGTTTGCTGCTCAGTGCATTTTCGATTGCAGGATACGAGTATTTCGCGCAACAACAACGTGCTTTTTTTGGAGATAATCCATGAAAGCTCAACGTTTACATGCACTGTTTTCTGTTACCCAAGGTGGACAATTTTTTTCCTACGATATCGATTCCTCGGGTGATATTCTCGTTTTACTCGGTCCCTCCGGGAGTGGGAAATCGACCTTCTTAAAGGGGCTTTTAGGAACAATAAAAGTAAGCGGATTTATTAAAAGTTCCCAGATCTGGATGTCTACCAAAGAGGCCATCTTCCTTCCTTTGGAGAAACGCCCATTGGCTTGGGTTCCTCAGTTGCGATTTCTTTTTCCTCACCTTAGCGTGTTGGATAACATCCGTTTTGGGCTCGAAAAGGAAAGCGCCAAGGAACGCCTCGACGAGCTCGTCGCCGCGTTCGAGATTGAGCACTTGTTGGAGAAGAACGTCAATTCGATTTCTGGCGGTGAAGGCCAGCGTGTTGCGATCGCTCGAGCATTGTTAGCGATCTGCCAATTTACAGAAGGGGGGTTTCTTCTTTTAGATGAACCCTACGCGTCGCTGGATGAAGAGTTGGAACAAAAGATATCCGGACTGGTGTTGGATTGGTGTCTACAACGCGGGATAAAAACGGTGTTTTCTGTGCATCAAAGTGATCGCATCGGAGACTTTTCTCGCCTTAGCGATGTCAAAATTGACGCATATAAACTGGTTCAAAAGGGGAAAGGGCTAAAAACTGAACGCCTCGCTTTTCCTTCTTCCCTAAAAGGTGTATAGCGGCCGTGGATCGTTTCTTTAAATCGACAAAGAAGCATAGCCCGGAGTAATCATGAAGTTGTATATATTCATTTCTCTCATCTTTATTTCATCGTGTAGCGCCACACCGGCGAACAAGAAAGAAAATGAAAAGAAGATAGAAGCGACGACTCAGCCCACTCAAAGCAACAACGTAAAAACAACACAGACCCCTGACTCTGAGAAGCCAGAGATTGAAAAGGAAAAAAATATGGAAACGATTGATACCAACCCTCTTGCCGCGCCGAGCGAC
>JALSKP010000759.1 GCA_026988815.1 Myxococcales bacterium
GAGGAAAGAATGATATACAAGAATTAAAGATGTGTGGTTCGCTTGGTCGTTGTTGAACGAGCCTGTCGGTCCTGCGCTGTGAAACATTACCGATTACTGATGTGTTGGGGGGAATAATGAATACGGGCAAGCGATCCCACCTCGTTAAATATTTGTTCTAAGAACTCGATATTCCTTTAAGACTTTTTATCCCGAAATTTCAGTTTAGTAGGTTCGGAGCGTTCTGAGGTGCTCTTGGATCATAGCAATTTCCTGTTCATCAAGTGCGGGTATTGCGTTCATTTTTCCTTGTCCCTGCTGTAAGACGGGGGCGATTGGATCATATTGCTGGATGGACAAAGGCCAAGCGCGCGCGCCAGAAGCATCGTCTCCATGACAAGCGCCACAATAATCAAGATAAAGGCCTTCAGCAATGAGCGCGGGATCTTCAACTTCTTCAACGACCTGGGGAGGAACCAAATCGTCTGCAGGAGAATCGGCTTTCGTTGAAGGTGTGGCAGGCATGTCGACCTGTGGCTCTGATACCACGAGGTTTCCTTCTATCTCAAATGCACCCTGACACGCCGAAAATCCGAAAACGACTGTAAGTATAAGGGCTTTGATTGTAGTCATGGCGAACTCCGTTGGTTACCTCTTTATAAAAGCAGAATTCGTGCCAGGTTTGAGGCTAGTAGATGTCCCAACATTCCAAGGTTCTATCGACGCGTATGGCGCACGTTGCGGCAGAACTTGCATCGATTGCTTCGAAGGGACCCGTTGGGCTGGGAACTGGCGATAAACCGCCGATATTTCTCCAACACTCGATGCTTCCATCGCTTTTCTTTAGGGTGCAAATTGTTTCCGCATTTCTGGGAAGGGTAAAGTAAGCGTAGGTTCCGTTAGGTACGTTGAAGAAATTTTCGCCCCAACACTTAAGCTCTCCATCTGTTCTCAAAGCGCATTTTAAATCGGAGCCTCCATCGATCGCCTTAAACTTTCCTGCCGGTGGTGGGAAAAGCGCATCGCCTCCCCAACACACAATGGTATCATTTTCGCTTAAGGCACAACCTTCGTCGACGCCCAAGGCCAATACTTTTTTGAATTTTCCTGAGGGCACACCATTTGCTCCGCCCCAACAAGCTAGGGTGCTATTTTCTAAAATTGCGCAAACATATCGAGATGCTGCGCTTATTTCTTTGATCCCTTTGATGTTCGGTATTTCACCGAGGGTCTCAATTGATCCCCACCAGATCAATTCTTTCTCCGGTGTGAGTCCAGCGGAGGTCCGTCTGGAACAGCTGATTTTTTCGAATAAGGTAGATTCAGGCGGGGATGGCATTCTCCAACATTTTACCCTTCCATCGGATCGTAATGCGCACATCCCTCCTTGAAATCCATCGACGCAAATACTTTGAAATCGATCACCTGGAATGATGCTTTGGCCGTTGTCATTGTCGTCCACGCAGTCTACGCTTCTGTCTTTGAAAATCGCGCATTTATGGGAATCAATACTCAATTCCGAAAGAGGATGCCCCTCAAACGGTGAGTCGCTTGAACGCGAGCAATCCACCTCACCCAGTGTTGTTATACCGCAGACTGTATTGAATCGACTCATCGTTATTTTTTCATAGACGCCGCTTGGCGGGGTTCCGGGAAATGTATCTCCCCAACAGGTGATTCTACCATCGTTTTTAAGTCCACAACTGACATTGTTTCTAGCTTTGATCGTTGAAAAAACAAGGGTCTCGTCGATGTGGGTGCCCGTCGTTGGACGTCCCCAACAAATGCCCTTACCGTTCGTTTTGATCCCGCAACTATGCTCCCTTCCAGCAGATACAGATAAAAAAGGCCCTAGCGGTGGATTACTTTGCCCCGAAGCGTTGCTACCCCAACATTGAATAGCGCCATCGATGCGTACCGCACATCCGTGGGAACGGTTGATTGAAAGCTGAACAAATGCGCCGTTTTCTGGACTCTGTCCACTCAAGAAAGGTTTTCCCCAGCAGTGAATACTTCCGTCATCCTTAATAGCGCAGCTTTGATCTGCGGCCAGGGAGAGTTCGGTAAACACTCCAGTTGGTGGCATTGATTGTCGGAAGGTATTGTCCCCCCAGCATTCTATCTGGCCGTTTTCGAGGAGTGCGCAGGTATGATTGAAACCAACTTTTATTTTGGAATAACCCTGACCGCAAGCGTCGGAAAGAATCGTTGTGCAATCACTACTACAAACAAGTTCTCCCTCGGTCATGAATTCGCTTTGGCAGGTTTTGTCGCCAAAGTCTTGCCCGTCACATTCTTCTCCTTCTTGGCGAATACCGTCACCACAGGTTGCGCACGCTCTTGTATCGAAGTGGCACTCCGAACAAATAAGGTTTCCTTTTTGAAAACCCAAGGTTGAACAGCTTTGCTGATTTAAATCCTCCCCATCACATTCTTCGGTCTCCTCCAATGTGCCGTTAGCGCAGGTATCGATTTCGGCACGTTCTAAAGTGTCTTTGATTCCCGCGTCTGGAGAGGGGGTGAGCGGTCCTTCATCCGATAAATTACAAGCGGATAGTATGAGAATAGATACGAGGAGAGGCGTCTTCAAAATATCCTTCGTGAAGTCGTCAAAATCCTACACCGCTCAACAATGGTAGTCAAAAGTCAAAAAACAACAACAAGGTTGAGCGTAATCAATAGACCTTATCGATGAAAAGCGCCAAGGGGAGGGAATGCATACAATTTCAAAATTTGTGATCAGCGAGACCGGTTTGTCGCTAAAGATCTTGGGCCTTTTTCTGGTCGGGGATCTATTTTTCGCTACACTGAAGATAGATATAAGGCGAATTAGATGATTTCAAAATACAATACCGCAACGCTCTCTAAACTTCTCGTGGGCTCCAATAAAATGACGATGGAGCAAGCCAAAATAGTGATGAAAGACGAGGCTCAGGTTCGAAATCGAATTCTCAAAGAACGGTTATCTGGCGCCAATCGTCGCGAGCATTACGAGGTGAGTCCAGCTGAGGTCATCATTGATTTCGAGTTTACCACACCCCAACAAAAGGTCTTGGACGAAAATCTCATCATGGAAATCATCGCCATCAACGCGCGCGTTCCCTATGAAAAGCCTGATCCCTTGAAGCTTAACTCCGAGCTTATCGCGGCGACAATGACGCGACCCTTTGCTCGACGACATTCCTGCGTTCCTCTTCGTAAGGAAGATGGAAAAGTGGTTGTTGCGGTGGATAATCCTTTTAATCGCCGATTCCTAGAGGAATTACGTAGTGTGATTCGCGGCGAGGTGAAAATTGTTGTCTCACCCAAAAGTGATATTCGTCAAATTATTACAGAGGTTTACGGCTTTCGGGGGTCGATCGCAAAAGCGGAAGAAAACCAGAACGAGAAACGAAACCTTGGTAACTTGGAACAACTGGTTAAACTTCGACATAACCGCGAACTTGAGGCCACCGACCAGCCCGTTATCAACGCAGTGGAATATCTTCTTCGCTACGCGTTTGAGCAACGCGCGAGCGATATCCATATCGAACCCAAGCGCGAACAAACCCACGTTCGTCTTCGCATCGATGGCGTGCTGCACACAATTTACACCTTTCCAAAAGTCGTCCATCCCCCTTTTATCAGCCGTATTAAAATGCTTGCCAGAATGGATATTTCGGAAAAACGACGGCCACAAGACGGTAGAATTAAAACCCAACACGACGAGATTGAAATCGAGTTACGTGTGTCATCCCTTCCCGTTGCATTTGGCGAAAAAATTGTCATTCGTGTCTTTGATCCGGGGCAACTTATTCAAAGTTTGGAAACGATTGGGTTCTACAACGATACTTTGAGTGCCTGGCGAGGATTTATGGCTAAGCCGACGGGGTTGATTTTGGTTACCGGACCGACGGGATCGGGTAAAACGACAACCCTCTATTCAACCTTGAAGGAGCTCGCGAGTCCGGATGTAAATATCACAACGGTCGAGGATCCAATCGAGATGGTCTACGAGGAATTTAACCAGGTGTTGGTTCAAAAGCGCGTGGATGTCACATTTTCCAATGCTCTGAAAACGATTTTACGTCAAGATCCAGATATCGTAATGATTGGCGAAATCCGCGATAAAGAAACGGCAAAAATGGCGACCCAAGCTGCGTTAACGGGGCACCTTGTTTTTAGTACTTTACACACCAACGACACGGCATCCACGGTTTCGCGTTTGCTCGATCTTGGTGTGGAGCCTTTTTTACTTTCTTCCACTTTACTCGGTGTTATGGCCCAGCGTTTGGTGCGCAAAATTTGCCCTCATTGTATTCAGACGACCGAACTTACCCAGGAGCAAATTTACTTATTGGATATCAAACTTCCGCCGCGTTCAGGACAATCTTTACCCGTGAAATATGGTGCAGGATGTATTCAATGTCGTAACACGGGTTACTATAGTCGCGACGGTGTTTTTGAATTGCTGACCATTGATGATTCCATTCGTAACCTCATTAACGAACGCGCAAGTTCTCCGAAAATTCGTAAAGCGGCGCGCTCCAATGGGATGATATCGCTGCGTGAGTGTGCGATCAAAAAAATGGCCCAAGGGGTAACGACCTTTGAGGAAGTGTTGGGCGTTGCAGGTGAATAGGACCGTTCCGCCGAAAATATGGCTGTGCTAAAATTTGAAGAAACATTGATAGACAAAAAAAGCCTCGCTAATGCGAGGCTTCTCAATTTAGAAAACGAAGGTTTACTCTTCTTCCATCATTGCTTCGGAAGAAAGGTCTCCAAGTTTACCTTTTAGAAGGTCACCAAGCTGTGCGTTGGGCGAACCCTCATCGCTATAATGTCTGTGCTCGCCAGATGAAGCGCGTCGGCTCCAGCTCTTGATTGAAAGTGCAATTTTTCTTTCTTTGGCGTCAACAGAAATGACTTCAGCTTTGTGAGTTTCACCAACTTTAACAATGTGAGAAGGATCCTCAACGCGCTCGTTTGAAAGCTCGGAGATATGGATAAGTCCTTCGACACCGTCTTCGATTTCAGCAAAGGCACCGAATTCCGCAATTTTGGTAATAGTAACTTCTACTACTTTTCCTGGCGGATATCGTGATGGAATTGCTTCCCATGGATCAGGCTCAAGTTGCTTGATACCGAGCGAGAAACGCTCGTTATCTACATCGATGTTAAGAACAACAGCTTCGATCTCGTCGCCTTTCTTGAAGGCTTCTGAAGGATGCTTGATTTTTTGCGTCCAGGAAATATCGGAGATGTGAACCAATCCGTCGATGCCATCTTCGATTCCGATGAACACACCAAAGTCGGTGATGTTTCGGATTTTTCCGAGGATACGTGTACCGACTGGGTAACGCTCTTCGAGAAGAGTCCATGGATTTGGATTGATTTGCTTCATACCCAAAGATACTTTCTTGGAGTCGTTATCGAGTGAAAGAACAACCACTTCAATGATGTCGTTCTCTTCAACAACTTTAGAAGGATGCTCGATACGTTTGGTCCAACTCATTTCTGAGATGTGGATCAAGCCTTCGATTCCGTCTTCAAGTTCAACAAATGCACCGTAATCGATCAAGGAAACAACGCGACCAAGAACTTGAATCCCCTCGGGATAACGTTTCTCGGCGCCTTGCCATGGATCGGGGGTAAGTTGCTTGTATCCCAAACTAACACGCTCTTTTTCGGCAGTGAATTTGAGAACCTTAACCTGAATCTCGTCTCCAACGTTGAAGAGTTCAGCAGGATGGGTCACGCGGCCCCAGCTCATATCGGTGATATGAAGAAGACCGTCGATACCACCGAGGTCGACGAATGCGCCGTAATCGGTGATGTTTTTAACAATACCTTCGATAAGCGCGCCTTCGGAGAGCTTTTGAAGTGTTTTTGTCTTAAGCGCGTCGCGTTCTTTCTCAAGAAGGGCGCGACGACTGAGTACGATATTTCCTCGAGACTCGTCGAATTTAATGATTTTGAATGCGTATTCCTGACCGATATATTTGTCGAGGTTACGTGTGGGGCGAAGCTCAACCTGTGAACCAGGAAGGAATGCTTTTACGCCGCCAAGGTCAACATTGAGTCCACCTTTGATGCGATTCCTGATCACACCGCGAACGAGAATATTGTCGTCAGCTTTGACTGAGAGTTGCTTCCAGATCTTACGTCGATCCGCTTTTTCTTTGGATAGAACACATCGTCCGCTATCGTCTTCTCGCGATTCAACGAGGACTTCAATCGTATCGCCAGCGGCAACTTCGATTTTTCCGGACATATTTGCGAATTCGCTGAGCGAAACGCGTCCTTCGGATTTGAATCCGATATCAACAAGTACATAGTCTTTATTGACTTCGAGTACTTTTCCAACCGCGATTTCATTTTCACGGATTTGTGGAGCTACATCGAACTCCGAGAGTAAGGCCTCGAAATCTGCTAACGAGGGCATATTTTCTGTTTTAGTGTTCATTAATGGATCAACAATTCAGGTCTGTGATTTTGTCTCGCCAACATTTCATACGTCGATCTAACAAGAAGACAAAATCCGTAAAGCGGCAAAAATCACCGCACTTACAAGTTTTTTTTTGTAAAGCGCGCGCAACCTATAGATCAATACCCGCTATGTCAATGAATTGGGCCCTTTTTGGGATTTGAATTCGAATTACCACTCGCGTAGGCTGGTTTTTTCTCCCATGGACTACATTATCATGAAGATCGTTATCTTTTCTCTTCTTTTTGGCCTTCTTTCTTGCGGCGGAGAAGAAACTCTAGACCCGAAAACGACCAATAATGGTACAAATCAAAATACGACACCTACCAACAACAACGGTGTCATCGTTGATGACTTCGGTCTCGATAAACGACCCAAGAATCCAGACTGTTTGGCACCCAATCGCCCCCCTTCAGATACCCTCATTGAATTGACCCAAGGGGAATCCTTTCCTGCTGATAATAAGGCTTTTTTTCCTCTCTCCGGCGGAGATTTTTGGTTTGATGTTTTCCCAAAAGGTTTTGTTGGACGCTCATTACTCGGCAAAGATAGAACCGCCTACCTCAATATTAGTGGCCGAATCTTATACCAAAAAAATACGGAACTGGGACTTTTGGGCGCTGCGATGGGACCCGATGCAAAATTCCTCTACGTGTATTATACGGCAGGGACGGTGGATAATATGAAAACTGTGGTCTCTCGTTTTCCTACAGGCGAGGCGATTGCCGATAGGAATTCGGAAACCATTCTTTTGGAAATCGACCAACCTCTTCTCCATAATAACGGCGGGGCGATCACTTTTGGTCCCGATGGTTATCTTTACATCGGTGTCGGCGATGGCGGTGATCCACCCAGCGAGTTCAATCAGACTGCCCAGGACCTTAATTCCCTTCTCGGAAAAATTCTAAGAATCGATCCAAGTAAGGGTTCTCCCTACGCGATTCCGGACGATAACCCCGATCTCGGCGGACGACCGGAAATCTTTGCTTTCGGATTTCAGAACCCCACGGGGTTGGGCTTTGACCAAAAAACCGGGATCCTTTGGGTCAGCGATACGGGAAATAAGTTCCAAGAGATCAACCAGATAACGCCTGGCGGAAATTACGGTTGGAGCATTAAGGTTGGACCGGATTGTAACCAACTTTGTGAGCCCATCGCGTGGCAGGACCCCTATTTCCACTATGCAGCAAATATCGAAAGTGAGCGAATCATCGGCGGTTTTGTCTACCGAGGAACAAAGGTTCCAGATCTGGAGGGCACCTATTTATTCGCCGAGAAAAATAGTGGGAAGGTGTACGGCATCTTTTCTGACCCGCTTGGAAATCCGGTTTCAAAAGAAATCGCAACAGTAATGGGGGGGATGTCGGCCATCGGTCAATCCGAGAAAGGGGAGATGTACATTCTTGCCAAAAGCGGCGTTCTTACCGAGATCAGTGGTCCCACTTTATCCAGTGAAACGC
>JALSKP010000760.1 GCA_026988815.1 Myxococcales bacterium
TTTCTGAGAGGCTTCGAGAATCAAAGCGTCTTCGATTTCCTTCAACGCCCTCAAGTAGGTTTGCCCGAAAGCATAAACCTGCGATCGAGCAGCCGCCTCTGCTTGTTGAACCTGAGCCGATACGCGTCCTCCGGTAAATAATTTTTGGGAGAGTGCGCCGGTAATAGACCAGAACACTTCTTCGATCAGGTCTTCAATATTTGCAGCTTGTAAGAAGACATTGGCTGAGAGGCGAATGGAGGGTAGCATTTCTGCGGCGGCGGCTTTTGTGGAATGGTCGGCTTGTTCCATTCTTAATAATGCGGCGCGCAGATCGGGGCGACTTTCTACCAAGTCGGCTGGCAATCCGATCGCGGGTAATGCAGGAATCTCGGGTAGTTTTTCAACGTTGAGTCCACCAAATCTTTGTAAGGATTTACCAGATAGAAGGGCCAATTGAGAAAGCGAGGTTTTTTCGGCGGCGTCAATAAGTGCCACTCTTCCACGTAAAGATTCAATTTGTTGACGTTGCTGGGTGAGGTCTAATGCGCTCGCTCTTCCTTGACTAAATCGCATCGTCGTGAGCTCTAAAAAATTCTCCGATAAAGCAATCTGTTCGTTGAAGAGTTTACGTTTTTCGCGTTGAGCTGCGACATCGAAATAGCTTAGCAAGGTTTGGGTGGCGATTGAAATATTGAGGGTTTCGAAATCGGCTTGGGAAGCTTGAATACCTTTGCGTGCAGCCTGACGATTGTGATGAAGACGACCCCAAAGATCGAGTTCATAGGACGCCGTTATGGACCCACGGAAATTATTGCTTTCCAGTGCACCAAGTGGAGCTGGCGCGGGATTTCTAGAACGCCCTCCTGAGATATCAGCGCTCACGTTGGGATAAAGTGAGGCGTCATTTAATTTGGAAATCGCTTTGGCTTGATCCAGACGAGCGTAAGAGGACATCAGGTCTAGGTTCTCTTCCAAGATGCCAGCCATCAAGGTATCCAGTTCTGGTTCGCCAAAATCTGAACAAAACCCAACCCGCTTCACCGATCCGCCGCTGTTCACGAAACTGTCGGGAACCTCAACAACCTTATCCGCTTCCTCATGATATTGGGCTGCTGCGCACCCCCCAATACTGAGAAGAAAAACAATAAAAAGAACACTATTTCTCATCTTTACTGACCTTATCCATACTATTTAAAATCATTCCCACGACTTCCTTTACATACAACTCTTCCCGACACGGGCAAAAGGCATCTATGCCTTTTAAATTCGAAAAAACAAAATGATGAATCGATCCCATAAAAATACGCGCCAAGACTTGGGGATGCTCTGACCGATAACCGTGCCCCTCCAGCTTCTTGAAGAAGGCCTCAAGTTGAATGAGGGCAACAACGGGTGGGGCATCCTTGGGAAATTGATGTTGGGGATTTTGGGCAACAAGAATTTCAACTTTGGGCAAGAGACGCTTCAGAAGACTGATCATTTTCGTCGCAATTTCGATAAGACGTGTTTCGGCTTGTCCTGTGAAATTATCGCTTATCTCGGAAAACCAACTTGGCATAGAAAGCCCGATCGAGGCTAAAAAGAGGGCGTTTTTACAGCCAAAACGTTTGAATAGAAGTCCTTCGCTTACGCCCGCTTTTTCTGCAATTTGTGCAGTTGTCGCTTTGAGACCTAGTTTGATAAAGAGTTCTCTTGCAGCGTCTAGAATAACGTCATCCGAAATTTTCTGAGGTCTGGCCAATATCAGCTCGATTAGTGAGTTCCCACTCACAATTAATGAGTACAAGCTCATTAATCAAGTTCTTTTTTGAGTTTTCACTCATTAATACGTTTTTTTATGAAAATTTAAATTCTTCTTGAAAGAAATTCATGGACAATCGAAGCTCTCTATTCTCTATTTTCTAATGTTTATGACTGAAAAAATAACGATAAAATATTTTACATCACCATTTGGTGAGCTCATCGTGGGTTCTTATGAGAATCGTTTATGTCTTTTGGATTGGCGCTATCGAAAGATGCGCGAACGTATTGATGCAAGAATTCAAGAGGGGCTGGGAGTGGGATATGCTCTTGGTGAGAGCGATATCATTGAGCGGACGATAAGAGAAATCGGTGAATACGCGACGGGCGATCGGCGCTGTTTTGATATTCCCCTTTATTTGGTTGGAACAGATTTCGAGAAACAAGTCTGGGAGGCGTTACAGAATATTGAATTTGGAAGCACGCTCAGCTATCTAGAACTGTCGAGAAAAATAGGTAACGAAAAGGCCCTTCGCGCGGTAGGAGCGGCCAATGGAGCAAACGCCATCAGTATTATTGTTCCCTGTCATCGCATCGTCGGTTCAAGGGGTGAACTGGTGGGATATGCGGGAGGATTGAGTGCGAAAAAGAAATTGTTAAAACAAGAGCACATTCTCGATTTACAACTTGATTTGTTTACAGAATAAGAGAAATTAGAATGAAAAGATCCTCGTTCGAATTTGCAAAGTTTTATCCGCTTGATAGCCTTTCTTATTATTAGGAAATACATGAAATACACACTCTTATTTATCGTGCTTTTGGGTTTTGCATGTGGTGGCGGCGATGACCCCGCGACGACGGCAGAAAACAACGGAACGCCCGCGACAAACTTCTGCGCGATGACCTCTGAATGTCCAACAACGGGAAGTTTGAGCGGTTGGCCCGCCTTTGAACAGCAGAGCAAATTGAGCTGCGAGGCTGACGTCGAAGGAAACGGATATTGCAGCGAATGCTTATTCGATTCTAGCTGTGAGGCAGGCTTTGGATGTGTCAATCGAACCTACTGCGCGAAATTGGACCCTTGTAATATCGGAAGCGATTGCACGGAGGAGGATTCCCAAATTCACCTGGCCTGCATCAAGAGTCTTTGTTCCCCTTGCGACGACGAAATTGATTGCGATAGCTCAAAAGGTGAAATGTGCTACAACCGGCTTTGTGTACCACGTATCAATGTTGAGCCAACATGCATCGACGGCAGTTGCGAGGGAACGTGCGATATTTTAAGCGATCTAGACGGTAACCCGAAAGGGTTTGAATGCGTAAATTAGGGCTTTGTTTTGGCTATTAGTATTACACTCAACACGAACCAACTCATCGCTTTTGCCGAAATCATTCTAGGTCTCATTGATGTAGATCCTGATTTCGAATTCCTCGGAACAGACGAAATTACAGATATCCTTCGGATCCTTTCTGATGAAAAGGTCCCCACCGAGCTCAGCGCGGCCATGGATGAGTTTCATCCCGACCGATTTGATATGGAGGAAACCTGCGAGCGCCTTATCGCAGAGGAGATTGTCTCCAACGACGTTATCAACCTGTTGCTTCAGGTGATACAAGTCGACGAGTATTTTGATGCAAAGGAACACGAGTATATTTCAGAAATCGCAGATCTCATCGGCGCTGAACTGGAAGAATTAGAAATTGAACTCGTTGAATCGATCGTCATTTAGCGTAATCCCTTTCTGAGGTATTTTCTCCTCTTGCAGGGCTAACCCTACAAATCACTTTCCATTCCTCAGAAAATGATCACACTAATCGTCATTCCTTAGTCGAGTCTGCTTCCACATTCTACTTGTTTTTTCCAAAGGGCGGCGATAATGGATCTCCTTTTCACCGATGAGGAACCTTGGAAGAAACCCACGATACGATTTACCTGATTGACGGTTCTGCATATATTTACCGTGCATTCTATGCGATCCGCCATCTAACAAATAAAGAGGGTTTGCCAACCAACGCGCTCTACGGATTTACCCAAATGATCCGGACCTTATTGGAAACCGAAAATCCCGAATATGTGGTGATGACTTTTGACGATTTTGAACATCGGGAAACCAATTTTCGAAATAAGATCTACTCCGAATATAAAGCCAATCGCAAAGAAATGCCCGATGATTTGAAGCTACAAATCCCCTATTTTCGCCAAATCGTAGAGGCGCTCAACATCCCCGTGCTATGTCTTGCAGGCGTGGAGGCCGACGATATTATTGCAACCCTTTGCCGTCGCGCCTCGGAAGAGGACCTCGATATCTGCATTATCTCGGCCGATAAAGATTTGATGCAGTTGTTGGGCAATACACGTGTGCGCATGGTCGATACGATGCGCAACAAAGTTTTTACGCGTGAGACCGCGATTGAACGTTTTGGCGTTATTCCAGAAAAGATAAAATACGTATTGGCCTTGGCAGGCGATAGCTCGGATAACGTTCCGGGCGTACCGGGGATTGGAGAAAAGACAGGAGGCAAACTCATCGCCGAGTTTGGTGATCTAGAAAGTGTGCTGTCCAATATCGATAAAATAAGCGGAAAAAAACGAAAAGAGAATCTCGAAGAATTCGCCGACCAAGCTCGCATGAGTCTTGAGTTGGTCCTTCTAAAAGAAGATTGCGATGTCTCCTTTGAGCTTGAATCTCTGCGCTTACGTGCGCCTGATTTTGAAAAGGTTTCTGTGCTCTTTACCCAACTCGATTTCGGTCGTCCCTTACGTGATATTAAATCTTGGATGAGACGACGCAATTGGTTAAGCGATGCGCATCAACCCCCCATGCCCAAAAAAGTGGAACCCATCGAGAAGGAGGAGCTTACCCAAAAAGATTACAAAACTATCTTTACCCTCGCCGAACTCGAAGAGGTTTTCAAGGCGTGCTCCAACGCGTCCCGCTTTTCATTTGACCTAGAAACAACCAGCCTTGATCCCTTGGATGCCATAATCATCGGAATTTCCTTTAGCTGGGAAGCCAATCAAGGCGTCTACATCCCAATCGAACACCGCTACATCGGGGCACCAGAACAACTCGACTTAGATCTCGTGCTCGCAAAGTTTAAGCCTTTATTTGAAGCACCGTTGGGGAAAATTATTTGTCAAAATTTCAAATATGAATTCCATGTTCTAGCCCGTTACGGCATTCATTTTACGGCCATCGAGTGGGACACGATGCTGATGTCCTACCTTCTCGATCCTGGGCGTCTCTCTCAAGGCTTGAACGCCTTGGCAAAAGATTTTCTTGGCTACGCGATGACCTCCTATACCGATCTCGTTGGAAAAGGTCGCAAACAAATTGCCTTTGAAATGGTTGAGATCGATCGCGCGACCCACTATGCCGCCGAAGATGCGGACATCACTTTGATGCTGTGTCAGAGCATGGAAGAGAGCATCTTAAAGGCAAATCTAAAATCCATACACGACGATATTGAAATCCCTGCCTCTTACGTGCTTGCGAAAATGGAAAAAACAGGCGTCTGTATCGATGGCGCGCTTCTTTATGAAATGGGACGCGGTTTTGAAAAAGAACTCACGATATTGCAAAAAGAAATCGAACACATCGCCGAACGTAAGGTCAATCCGAACAGTCCCCAACAACTCCGGGAAGTTCTTTTTGACCAACTTAAATTACCCATTAAAAAGCAAAACAAATCGGGTCCGAGTACCGATTCCTCGGTGCTCGAAGAACTCATCGATCTGCACCCTCTTCCAGCGATGATTCTTGAGTTTCGCTCCTTTTCCAAACTGAAGGGAACCTACATCGATGCCCTCCCCGCCCTGGTCAGAAAAGACACCCAACGTGTGCATACGGATTTTAATCAAGCCGTCGCATCAACAGGTCGCCTTTCTTCTTCGAATCCCAATCTTCAAAATATTCCGATTCGTACCGCCAGAGGTAGGGAGATCAGAAGGGCCTTTATTCCTCAAAAAGGATGGATGCTTTTATGCGCCGATTATTCTCAAATCGAGTTGAGAATCATGGCCCACATGGCGCAGGATGAAACCCTTATCAACGCCTATCAGAACGGAGATGATATCCACGCGATCACGGCATCAAATATTTTCGATGTGAGTCTTGCCGATGTCACCTCCGAACAACGCTCGGCCGGAAAAACCATTACTTTTGGTGTCATGTATGGAATGGGTCCCAATCGCCTAGCCAAAGCTCTCAAAATCACCCGACCGGAAGCCAGAGAATATATCGCACAATATTTTAATCGCTATTCGGCGGTCAGGCATTTCTTCGATGGTCTGGTTGGGAAAGCTGTAGAAAAAGGATATGCGGAAACATTATTTGGCCGCCGCAGATTGCTTGATGACTTGCTTGAAGGCACGCGCGCGCAGCGTTCTTTTGCTGAACGTGTGGCCATCAATACCCCCATTCAAGGTACGGCGGCCGATATTATTAAAATCGCAATGGTAAACTTAGATAGGGAATTGGAGCGAAGTAATTACCGGGCCAATATTCTTTTACAGGTGCACGATGAACTTGTGCTTGAGGCACATCCCGACGATGTTGAACGCGTTCGCGAACTTCTTGTTTATGAAATGGGACGTGTGTGTGATCTCGATGTTCCCCTCGTTGTCGAATGTGGTGTGGGCGCAAACTGGCTTGAAGCAAAATAAACCCTTTACCTCCGGGCGCGCTGTGAGGATCCGCCTTGGCAGATCCTAGTGTGCATTGCGCACCTTTTTGGAGACATCATGTATTTCAAGGGTGTGTGAGTTTAGATCAGCTTTTCCATTCGGCAATTAATGTTGCACTTGCGACTTGAATTCAGGGAATAACCCAAATGCCAGCATGTGTTTTCAAAGACGCGTCTAGATTCGAGTAACCCAACGTGGTCGCTTTTTGTAAAGTTTAGGACCTTCATTCGATGAAGGGGCTTGGAAGGAAAAACAACCACCAATGCTTTAAGCGTTCATTTTTCGAGACCGACAAGGGGAAAACATTGCGTGCCTTCTTGATGCTCCTCGCCGTCAAAACAAAGGCCAAGTTTACCTAGGTGAATCAACCCAACCAACATGGCACAAAAAAGCCGCTCTTTCGAACGGCTTTTTCGCTGCAAAGAACGCCCTAAGGCGAATTCAATATTGTAAATTAATTTACTACCGCTTCATCAACATCGTTAATATCAACTTTGACGTCGAGTCCATTCATAGGTGTACTCACGAGTCCATAATGCTCACGAATTCTTAATTCAATTTCGGCTAAAATTTCGGGATGATCGCGAAGGAATTGTTTGGAGTTTTCCCGACCTTGGCCGAGTCTATCTTCCTTGTAAGAATACCATGAGCCGGACTTATCAACGATATCGAGCTCGGCTGCAATATCGAGGCAATCGCCTTCAAAAGAAATACCGTCAGTATACATAATATCAAATTCGGCACGTTTGAAAGGCGCTGCTAACTTGTTTTTCTTCACGGTTACACGCGTTCGGTTACCGATGAGATCGGTTCCGTCTTTAATGCCGCCAATACGTCTAATATCTAGACGAACCGAGCAGTAAAATTTCAACGCATTTCCACCCGATGTTGTTTCAGGACTACCAAACATGACGCCAATTTTCATTCTAATTTGATTAATGAAAATGACCGTCGTTTTAGACTTTGCTATCGATGAAGTTAACTTTCTCAAAGCCTGGCTCATCAAACGGGCCTGAAGACCCACGTGTGTATCGCCCATATCGCCTTCAAGCTCTGCACGCGGAACCAAGGCCGCCACAGAATCAATCACCAATATATCAATCGCATTTGATCGCACAAGCATGTCGACAATTTCCAGCGCTTGCTCACCGGTATCAGGCTGACTTACAAGCAATTCATCAACATTAACACCAAGTTTTCTAGCCCAGGTAATATCCAAGGCATGCTCTGCATCAACGAAGGCTGCAACGCCGCCTTTCTTCTGGGCTGATGCGATGGCATGCAAGGTTAACGTTGTCTTACCTGAAGACTCCGGTCCATAAATTTCAACAATACGTCCTGGAGCAAATCCGCCGATCCCCAACGCAATATCAAGTGACATCGAACCTGTAGAAATCGTATCTTCT
>JALSKP010000761.1 GCA_026988815.1 Myxococcales bacterium
GGAACCTGAACCTCGTATCCAAGTACATTATTCACGCTATCAAGGTATTTAATATTTGAGGCTCGACCTGCAATCGAAACGCTCATGTCTTCATCGGTTTGGTTTTGGAGGACAACGGGGACTTCTAGTTTATCACCGAAATTCAAGAATCGAGGCGCGCTCGGACGAACCATCAAAGGCAAGCGTGCGGTGACATTGCTTTCACCGGTTCCGTATAAGGTTGCATCCTTTACGGCCACGGCCATGATTCTATAACGCGTAAGATTATCCGGCACTTTGTAATTTAATTTAGCAATGCCTTGAGCGTTTGTTTTAATGGCCGGTGCAAAAGCGGCGAGGGGATTGAAATCCGTTCGAACGCCGATTTTGCTATTACTTGCAAGGCCATCATCAGCTGGCCTCTCTTTTCCCTCGGCATCCTCTTCCATTGCCATTTCGGCCATTGGGGCGTCCGCGACTTTCTTGGACATCAAGGCAGGTTCTCTTTCTCTTCTTGGTCTTCCCCTCCCAGCACCTCCACCTCCTCGTCCGAATCCGCTGAGCGCGCCGATGTTTTTACCCCCGATGACGCCAAGACTCGCCGGATCAACAAGTTTAATGTAGGTCCGAGAATGATAGTCGGTGACCCCGGGTGAACGCGTAAAATAAAATATCGCCAAAGGGTCTGCCATGGCATAGGAAGACAAAGCCAAAACAGCTTCGTCGACCACCACAAGCGCGACTTCAGCATTGGATACAGGTTTACCATTTGCATCTTTTACAACGACGCTTGCCGAGGTATTCACCCCCGGCGAGATCCCCTTGGCAATGGGGGTAACTTGCACATCTAGTTTTTTCGAATAGGCGGGAACTTTTATATTCAGACTCCCTTGCGCCAAGGCCGGCCGACGAGGCAATGTGTTATCGGGTTCGTTATCGGAGTTGAGACGAGGTTGGGAGCCATTGATATTCACTTGGATTGTAAACCCAGGTAGATAGGATTCCTTCACGGGCACGTTTAAAACCATTGTACTTTCGGCCATCGTGAAACGTTTTTCGACAACGATTCCACTGCGGCGAATGGTTAACAAACCTTCGGCTGGAACGATCGGAGATTGAACGAGAACTTCAACTGTATCGCCGGGTTGATATTCTTCTTTGTCTGGAATAAGGTCTACTTTTTCCATTTCTACATTTCGAGATTTTGGGATATTTCCGCCTGAAACCCAACGCGTGATTTGAGAATAATTCTCTCTTTTATAATCATCGATGATCGATGCTGCGATTTTATATTGTCCGCCCTCTTTTGTTTCAAAGCTACATTTTACCGATTGTTGACGAGACATAATCTCACAACTTTGAGGATCTTTTTCTATCTCAATATATTGATTGCGTTTCCATTTATGCAGGACGCGCGTAGCCTTAACTTTGATAGGACGATCGGATACAAGATTACCATCTATATCACTTAAAACAATTTCCACTTCCAGCGGATCGCCTTTCTTAACAAAATATTTTTCTGTTTTTAGTCCCACATAATATTCGGAAGGATGAACGATAAAGGATTTCGAGGAGGTCCACGCTTGGCGATTCACATCCATAACGGTCGCGCGAGCTTCAACACTCATCGGACGAGGAGGCGAAATTTTTGAGAAGCTAAGTTTTAAATTATGAACACCGGCGGCATCGGTTTTCGCGTGAAAGTTTTTGTAAACATTTTTACTTGTTTGAGTATTTGAATTGTAACGCCATCCCCACCAAGGCGTCCATACGCCGAAGGAATACGTGTCTTGATTTGGAGGTCGAAAGGAGGCCGTCGATGTTCCGACAGACCAGTTTGTCTCCGCCGCTCCCAGTGCTCCGCCAGCATAATATTTTGCGCTTACGCTTACAAAAGTGCTATCGTCCGCAAAATGAGGTCCAGGTCCTGCGTCGGTTTTCACTTCGAACTCAGGGGTTCTAAATTCCTGAATCTGGAACACATGGACATGGCTTGACCCGATCGATGTTGCGCCGCTCGCCCTAAGTTGAATGGTGGCTTGTCCAAGATTAGGCGTATCTGGAAGTTTAAACTTAAGATCAAATCCACCAAGGGCACTTACTTTGGCTTCACCAGAGGTAATTTTATTTCCTCGAGGACCACTTACAATATAGTTCACTTTTTTCGCGCCCGTGTCGAACTTTACGCCACCACCTTTTTTGTATTCGACCACGCGAAACCATCCCTTAATAGAAACCTCTTCTGAGGGCTTGTACATTTTTCTATCGTCGAAAACGAACCAGCGTAATTGGTCAAGTTGTCGATGCTTCGTCCATCCGCCTCGATAGAGGGAACGTGGTAAAAACGCAGTATCCTTGCCTTTGGTCGCGAGTAAAATTTCGGCGTGGTCACGCTCATTCGTGTCACTCAAGGCGATCAGAGCAGTGCCTTTTTCGTTAGAAAGGGTTGTACTTTTACTCTCGCTCAATTCAAATTTTACGCCCGATAAGGGTTCGCCACTTTTTAGTGTTGTCGCCCAGGCATGAAGAGAGTCCGAGTCAACCATCGCGTCCAAGCCAATCTGAGTGGACTGGACCCAACTCTGAACCCGAGGTTTGTAATGGGGCATTGACGTACCTTTGGTGGTCTTGGTCGGTTTAATAATAACGAGCAAGTTTCCCTGCCCCTGCTTATCAAGGTTCTTTTTAAGGGACACAAAAGTTTCGACGAGATCGTCCGCTTTTGCGTCAATTGTAACCCGGCGGGTTTCGATGCGTTTACCCGGAGGACTGCGTTTCTTCTTTCCATAATAATTATAATCGCGAGAAAATTTTAGGTAGCTCGTCCAGTCTTTCGGCGAAACCCTATAGACCTCCATTTGCATCTCTTTGTAATTCGTAGAGTAGATGGTCACGCCCGCTTCGCCGTAGGGATCAAGAATACTAAAAACACCTGCAGTGGAATAAAAGTTTGGCTGTGAGGGGCCAACTTTAAAACTGTATTTTCTTTTCCCTGTGAGTTTTTGGCCGTACTTGTCAACCAAATCTTCGGAAAGTTCGACCGTATAGGTTCGACGTCCCGGTTTGAGACCATTTACCATGACCCAGTTTCCGCTTGCCGTGACCGTCTTTGCTGGAAAGTTGGGCGTCACTTTGATCCACGATTCGTCAAATTTTTCTTGGTCAACTTGGTTACTAAGTCGAAACTGAAAACTGTCATAAGGCGAACATTTTCTATACCCACATCGGTCTTCGGTGATACGAAATGGTCCATAGGTTCGAAAGTTGAAGCTATAATCGCTCGCCGTTGTCAGGGGTCCCTCAGCAGAGGGTGTTCCTTTTTTGATCGCAATTCGAATTGTGGAATCGTAAGGAAGTTTATCTTTTGCACGCACGACAATGAATGTGTTGGGTTTTGCATTTTCAACCATATTTGCGATGGCAGAATCTTTGGCGATACGCTCAGGCTCCGCCAACACAAGAGGCAAACTATTTTTAGTAAACACACCTCCTGAAGTGGTAAAACGAAGATGTTTGAGAACCTCTGCCGCGTCGATTTTTTGATTAAAGGAAACAAAGGCCAACTGTTCCAAACCGTGGGTTCCATACCCTGGATAAGTATTCGTCACTGTGGGAGGTGGCGTTTGAAACGAGAAGCTTTTCTCTTTTTTTAATACATCGCCCAGTTTTGATGTCGTTTCGCTGCCAATTTTTACAGTGTACGTTGTCGCCATAGGAAGGCGTCCACCGGCGGGATCAAAAAGAAGGGTTTTTGATCCGACCCAGCGCCACTTCCCCTCAACTTTGGGTGTAATTACAGCCGGAACGCCCTTAGCAATTGTGTCATCGTGAGACGTAATATCGACCATCGGTTGGTTGAAGGTGATACTAATTTGGGGAACAATCGGAACTTCGCCTTCGGGTTGTACACGTAACACTTTTAGTGTGTCGTGATCGGAAGTCAAAGCTGTTGGAGGCTTGAGATCTTTGTCGGAAGGAAAACTTGCCTTTACGATCGTTCCCGTTTTCGGTGTCGGCAAGGAATCCGCGCGTTTGCGAAAAGGCATTTTATCGCCCTTTTTTACGCCAATGGAATCGAGCTTTGCGAGGATCGCATTCACGTTTTTTGAACTCAGCTTTTTCGCGTCTGGAATTTTATTTCGATCCGGAATATCCGCGTCAGGGTTGCCTTCGGATAATGCAATTTTCATTTCTGAGGGCTTTGAAAAATCGATGTGCGCAAGATCTTCCATCGTCGCCGGATCCGGCCGACTGATCGATGTTTCAGCTAAAGTTTTTGCGTCCGGATTTTTCTTTCCACTCCCTTTCGACGAGCATGCAAAGACAAGGAGAAGAGACATATTCAACGCATAGCGTGAAAATTTAGATAATTTCATAGGGAATCCAATTCAGTTTCTTTATAAATACTATGTATTGTTCGGTTCTTAAACAGCTTTTTTATTTGAACGTTTTAATGTGCAAATAGGGCTAAATAGATTGACTCTTTTTCGACTCAAAAGTTCCACTGACCCTTTCATTCGACCCTTCACTCTCTTTTGTGAATAAACATGGCCTTCAGCGCCACCAGACCTTGAGGTTTAAAGGCCATCAACAAAGGAATGTAGATCAACACGTAGATGAGCCCGATAGCCGCCAAAGATCCCACCCTTCCCAAGTCGAGACGCACCACTTGGGAGGCCCCAAAAGCGGCGACGATAGCGAGAAGGGCCGGAGCAAATATGGCGCTGAAGATCCGGCGAGGATCAAGAGAAATGAGCCGGCTTGGAATCCACATTGCCGGAACGATAATGATCAAGGTTGCAATCGTATAACACTCGGCCACATGCAGAGCGCTTCCCCACCAAATTCCGATAACGATGGCGAGGGCCGAAACCAAAGTCGAGGCGAGGCCGTAGAGAAACATCATCCTTGTATGACCCGTGGCTTGGTAAATCCAATTGACCGTCTTACTTATCGAAAGCACCGCACCGCTCACGCAAAAAACCTTCACCATCGGTACCATCGCCGCCCAATTTTCGCCGAAAAGCACAACGACTAGAAAATCGGAGGACACAAAGAGGAAGCCAAGAATCGGGAAGGATAATGCAGCGATGGCAGCGTTGGAATCCACATAGATCGCTTGTAATTTTTCGTGATCGTGCTGATTTTTCGCCATCGCTGGCCACATCACCCGACCAATCACAAGACTAATCTGCTTCACCGGCATCATCATAAAGGAGTAAGCCCTCGCATAATGTCCCAAGTGCGAACTTCCGAAAAATTTTCCGATTAAAAAGTCATCAAATTGCCGAGAAAAATATTCGAGAAGAGAAAAGCCCGTAATACTCACACCGTAAGGAAGAAGTTCTTTTAACGCTTCCTTGTCCCAATCGAAGGTGGGCCGAAAAGAGGACATCGACCACAGAACAACAACAGGAACCGAATACTCAAGGAGCAACTTTACAACGATCGCCCACACACCAAAGTCGAGTAAAGCCAAGGCCAGCGCCACGCTATTTGAGACAACCGTTGTAATCACATCCGATATAGATATTTTTCGGAACTCCATCTCTCGCGTGAGCCACGCATTTTGAACGCGACTAAGAGGCTCGGCGATGAAGAGCAAAGAACACGCTTGGGTGATGGGAATTAAAAGCGGATCGTTGTAAAAGGCGGCAATCAAAGGCGCGCTCAAGTAAACAATGGTCCCAAAAAAAAGACCCAAACTAATATGCGTCCAGAACACCGCAGTGAGATGGCGAGGTTGCAAATCTTTCTTTTGCACCAAGGCGGGCATCAAACCCAATTTTGCGAGTAAAAGAACAAAACCGATGATGACCGTAATCATCGCCAAGCGGCCAAAATCTTTGGGATCCAAAAGATTCATGAGCGCAATCGTTGCGACGATGAACTCAAAGACTTGTGAAAAAGCTTTGGCGGCCGCAAACCAGCGCATTCCCTCAACTACATTTTTTTCAAAAGCCATTCTATTTATTCGGGAGTATCAATCCTCGCCTTTTTTACCGATGAATATTTCTGTTTTGGATGTTTGGGATTTTCGGGATAAAGAAGTTGAAGATGCCCATCTGCCAAAAGGGGTTTTATATAATTTCGAACCTGGTTAGGTGTTCTATTCAACAGCTCTGCCAATCTTCGTAACGATAATGGCTCAACCTCGCATAACGCTACGATGGCCTTTTTGACATCGTTGGTCTTATAGCGTCGCGTATTCGCCAGAGGTTTAATAATTCTTTGAAATCTCGCGTCGCTATTGGTAGAGCTTGAGTCGCTATTCGTAGAGCTCAAGTCGCTATTGGTAGAGCTCAAGTCGCTATTGGTAGAGCTCGAGTCGCTATTGATAGAGTCTGAGTCGTAATTGGCAGAGCTTAAGTCGCTATCGGTAGAGTTTGAGTTTGAGTTTGAGTCGTAATTAGTAGAGTCTGAATCGCTATCGATAGAGCTTCCAAGAGGGTTAAACAGTTCGAGCTGGGGCGAGCCCTTTCCGAGTTTATAAACGGATCGACGATTATGCGAATCATTGACCAAATAACCTTCTTTAGTTAATTTGTATAGCATCAAGGTTAGATCCCGAGGATGAAGTTTCACGCGAAGGCTCAAAGATGGATGCGTTACGCTGCCTTCTATTGATGCAGCCACAACGGCAATTTTTTCGTTCATTTCCAGGCGGTTAAAATCAGGAAAAAGAACTCTCAATTTTTCTATTTCAATAGAAGACCAAAGAGTTTCGAACGAGAGTGTTAAGGTCGTAGTATCCGTAAAATAATCCACACAGATGACTGGTTTTTTCCATTCTTTTTCCTCCCAAGCTTGCTGTATAAGAAGACCGCCCGAGCCAGCTTTTTCCCCTGCTCCAATCATTCGAAAAATATTTTGAACGCTGGGGTTCCGACAATCACTTGTATTTCCTCTAAAAAATTGCTCTTTACTTACCCTGAGGCGCCCAGGATTTCGGAACTCAACTACATTAGTTTTTTTTACAATCCTTACCGAAGTCGTTCTTCTATAATCAGTGTGAATCAGACTATTCACCAATGCTTCTCTAAGCGCTTTGTGAATTCTTGTCGTTTCTTTTCGTTGATGATTTTCATCTAAGAAAAAAGGGATCTTTAATTTTTCAGTCAGCCTCGGTAAAACTCTTCTATAGAACTGGAATAAATTTCCGGTCCAACTCCCATCAGTACTTACACGATCGATCCATCGTAGATCACTATCATCATGTTCTTGATAGTCGAGATTGAACGCGGGAAAGGTTTCTTTAATTAGAGTCTGATCACCAAAAACCAATAACCCGGCAATCGTGACCTCTAATTTTTGAGTCTCTCGGTTTAATTTCATAGCCCCTAAACATCTTAACAATTCCTCATCATTGGCACTTAAGAAGGGATGATCGGGAGAGGAACTTTTGAAAAGATTACGGTATTGCAAAATCGTTTCTTTATCGAGGTCCTCTATCCTAAGAAATTCAATAATCTCGGAATCAGTGCTGCCCTCGACTTGATCGGCTAACATTCTCTTAACGCTTTCTTGAGTCGCTTTATAATCGCCTTCAAAATTTCTGAGGTAGGTTCCAGTCAACGGATTTTCTCCAATAAAAATCGGCCGTTGACGTCTGGTTGCGGGAGGAACCTCGATAATAATCGAGCCTTTTTCACCCACCGTCACGTTCTCATTATTTAATAAGTTTTCACTTACTCTTTTCTTATCGTTCACTGCATCCCAAAATTCCTTTTGAACCTTTTTGGAATCTGCAATTCCTATAATGTCTCCATTGTCACGGAATCCTAAAAAAATCCGGCCGCCATTTGTATTTGCAAACGCAGAATAGGTTTCTAAAGCAGATTTAGGAAAGGTCCCCTTTCTCTTCCTTCCTTGCGCTTCCTTAAATTCGATATCGGCTCCTTCAGAGAGATTTATCAAAGATATATTTTTTTCGTGCAAATCGTCCAAACCAGTCTCCTCATTTCAACTCTTATAGGGATCTAAAAATTTTTCAACAACAAGAAAGGTAGTATTTCGTCGGCGAAATAGAAGGATGCGCTTTACGCTTTGCGTGCAGAGTAGTAATGAGGGAAGCAGAAACTTTTGAACAAAGGATAAGTCTCATGGCAATCAAAATCGCAATTAATGGGTTCGGTAGAATTGGAAGATGTGTAGCAAGAATCGCGGCAAACGATCCAAATGTTGATTTGGTCGCCATCAACGACCTCACCAGCCCCGAGCAACTAGCCTACCTTTTTAAATACGATTCCGTGCATGGAAAATTCGACGGAACATCGGAATACAAAGACGGTTCTTTTGTCGTCAATGGCGACGAAATGAAAGTTTTTTCTGAGCGTGATCCTTCAAAACTTCCTTGGAAAGAATTGGGCGTTGATTACGTTTTAGAATGTACTGGTTTTTTCCGGAAGCGTGAGGACGCTGCCAAGCATATCGACGCTGGCGCAAAATTCGTTCTCATTTCTGCGCCAGGTAAAGGCGTGGATATGACTTTCGTTAAAGGCGTTAACCACGAAAAATTCACCAAAGATATGACCATCATTGATGTGGCAAGTTGTACCACCAATTGTCTAGCACCGATCGCCAAAGTACTTAACGATTCCTTTGGCATTGAACATGGAATGATCACCACCATTCATAGTTACACCAACGATCAAAGCCTTCTCGACTCGCCGCATGAAAAAGATTTTCGTCGGGCAAGAGCGGCAGCCGTCAATATGGTTCCGACCTCTACCGGCGCCGCTGTAGCTGTAACGCGCGCGCTTCCTGAACTCGAAGGTAAGCTCGACGGAATGGCGATTCGGGTTCCTACCCCCAATGTTTCAGTCGTCGATCTTGTCGTTCATCTCGAAAAGAAAGTGACCGTTGAATCCGTCAACGCAGCAATGAAAGAAGCGTCCGAAGGTCCGCTTAAGGGAATTCTAGGATACACCGACGAGCCCTTGGTTTCGACCGATCTCATGAACGATCCTCACTCCTCAATTTTTGATTCCAAGTCCACAATGGTACTCAACGACCACATGGTTAAAGTTCTTTCTTGGTACGATAACGAATGGGGCTACTCGAACAGAATGATCGATGCCTTAAAATATGCTGCCGAAGTCAAAGGTTAAATCAGATGGATACCACTGGCATTCTTTTTATCGACGATATCGACCTCAACGAAAAAGTCGTATTCTTAAGGGTTGATTTTAACGTTCCTCTTGATGGCAAAGAGATCACCGATGAAACGCGTATTGATGCGGCCTTGCCGACGATAAGGTACGCGATGGAGAACGGCGCAAAACTCGTCCTAGCCAGCCACTTAGGTCGTCCCCAAGGGAAAAAAAATAAACACCTTCGCATGGAAGTTGTGGCCAAACGCCTCGCCGAAATACTTGAAGTTGAAGTTATTGTTCCCGAGGAAATTGAAGAGGGCATTATTAAAACCCTCATCAAAGGACTCAAAAGCAACCAAATCATCTTGCTCGAAAATTTGCGATTTAATCCAGGTGAAAAATCCGGTGATCTCGAATTTGCAAAACGACTTGCAAGTTTGGCCGATGTTTACATCAACGATGCCTTTGGCGCCGTTCATCGTAAACATAGTTCAGTTTACCAAATGGTTGAATATTTCCGTCGAGGATCCTTAGGCGCCGGCTTCTTGGTCAAAAAGGAAATCGAGGAGTTGAGTAAACTCGGCAGACCCGCTCACCCTTTTGTCGCCGTCATGGGCGGTGCAAAAGTATCTGATAAGATCACAGCCTTGGAAAACCTTTTAGTAGACAAGGTCGATATTCTACTCATCGGCGGAGCAATGGCCTACACCTTTTTAAAGGCTCAAGGCAAAGCGGTCGGAAACTCTTTGGTCGAAAATGAACAAATCGATCTCGCCAAAAATATCATCAAGATTGCCAAACAAAAACGTAAGAAAATTTACTTTCCTGTAGATCATATTGTCGCCGATAGTATTGATGCAGCGCAGGCCCAAAGCGTCGAAACCATACCTGCTGATAAAGCCGCCTTTGATATCGGACCCAAAACGATTGCCATCTATGTTGAGCACATCGCAAAAGCTAAAACGGTATTCTGGAACGGACCGATGGGCGTTTTTGAGCGGGATATTTTTTCAAATGGAACGATGAAAATCGCTGAAGCGATCGCAAGCAGCGATGCGTTCACTATCGTTGGGGGCGGAGATTCCGCCGCCGCCGTAGCAAAAGCTGGTGTAGGCGATCGCATCGACCACGTCTCGACCGGAGGCGGCGCCTCGATGGAATTCGTAGAGGGAAAAGCCCTCCCCGGCATCGATGCATTGCGACCCAATCACCCTTTCGATCATTCCTAATCGAGAAAATCGATCACGATAGGCTTGGTTTTATACCTCGCGCTGGCCTATACTCTCAACGCACTTTAACTTGAATTTTTACACTTTTTTTCGGAGAAAATCATGAGACGACCTTTTGTTGCCGGTAATTGGAAAATGAATAAAGGCCCTAAAGAAGCCGCCGCCTTAGCTGGCCAAATTCTTAGCGAAATTGCAGGCGTTAATAACGTTGATATCGCTATTGCACCCGTTGCGATTAGCCTTGCATCTGTTCATCTGGTCCTTCAGAACACCAACTTAAAAATGGCCGCCCAGAATATGTTCTACGAAGAAAGTGGCGCTTATACCGGTGAGCTTTCCCCGCTCATGCTCAATGAAATCGGATGCAAGTACGCAATTATTGGACATAGTGAGCGCCGACAGATTTTTGGTGAAGACGACGAACTCATCAACCGAAAAACACGCGCCGCCATTTCACACGGTATCCAGCCGATCGTGTGTTGTGGCGAAACCTTAGAAGAACGCGAAAGCGGAAGCACGAACGATAAAGTCGCCTTCCAGGTTAAAGCCGCACTTTCGGGTATTCGAATGGAAGATGCTTCTAAAATTACCGTCGCCTATGAACCCATTTGGGCCATCGGGACGGGAAGAACCGCAAGCCCCGAACAAGCACAAGAAGTCCACGCGATGATTCGAAATTTACTGGCCGAGATTTTCAATAGTGCCGCTGCCGATCAAATTCGAATCCAGTACGGCGGAAGCGTAAAACCTGCCAACATCGAAGAGCTTATCGCAAAGACCGACATCGACGGTGCGCTGGTTGGCGGCGCCAGCCTAAAAGCCGACAGCTTTGCAGCGATCATTAAGGCTTGCGTTTAGTCTCCACAATGACTAAAGCTGACTTAACATTCTAACTTCGAACATATTTCAGCCCCACATCCGATGTTTAAACACCTATCCTTACGGGAAACCACGATTATTCGACGTGTCGGATACGATATTGTCTTGACGCCTGAAAGGGTATCCTCACTCCACCTGCCAAGCGGAAAACTTGTCGCCTGCGATCCCTTGTCAATGCCAGAAACGGAACCCTATCTGGACGATCTTCCAATTGGAAAATTTCCAATCTACGCCATCAGGGCCAACTTACGCGACGAGGTCCGACTCGCCTTTATCGTAATCGAGTTTACCAATGAGAAGGTTAGCGAATGGGATATGCTCATTGTTCCCGGCGAAGAAAAAAATTGGAGCCCCGAAGAAAGAAGCGGATTTTTAGTCGATACAAGTTATGCAGCTTTTATGGATGAAAGCTGCGCGCACCGATTGGTGGATAGATTTGTTCAACTCGAAAAGGATTCCGATTATGATGATGAAGAAAGTGAGTTCGAAAAACTGTTGTTGAGTGGACTCCGAAAACCCAAAAAGAAAGGCGCTTTTCCTTTCGTTGATGTTAAAATCGATACCCACACCATGTTTGCCTTCTGGACCGATCCTGGTGCCTATTCAGGATATGTAGGTAGGGACAGCGACGGAAAGGTAGCACGTTTACTTTTCGATTTTTCTGCGGTGCCTTTTATTATATCGCCACGCGGATTTGTTTTTCGCTAGTTCTACCGTACGTACAACCAGTGTACAAAAGGATGACATCCTGATATCCTCGTCTTCGAGAGAGGAGGTTTTATGGCATCACGCATTAACATTAGAATTGACGAGAAACTCAAAGCAGACGCAGAAAAGGTCGTCGCCTTGGAGGGTATGAAAAGCCTCACAGAGTATATTGTCAAACTTATTCGACAGGACTCAGAAAGACTTCTCGAACTGCATTCAAAAATTGTTCTAGAAGACAACGTATTTGATCGCTTCATGAAGGCCTGCGAAGACGCCGAAAAACCGAACGCTGCCTTACTTGAGGCAGCTAAGTTTACGGACCAATCTCGCTTTCGATGAAAGCGCTCAAGCGTTTCGTTCCTTTGAATAAACGCAAGCACGATCGAAAATCCTTCGATTGCGGGAGCGTGCATCTCAATGTTTTCCTACGAGAAAAAGCAGATAACCATTACAAAAAAGGCGTCAGCTTAACAATGGTCCTCCCTGAACAAAGCAGAACTAAGCCAAAACGAATTTGTGCTTTCTATACGCTCTCGCACACAACAATCGAACGAAACTCTCTCCCAACGAAAATCGCCAAAACCCTCCCTTCTTACCCGATACCGGTCCTTCTATTAGCGCAACTCGCTGTGCACAGCGACATTCAGAAAAAAGGAATGGGAAAGGTTTCTCTCATTCTTGCACTAAGGCATTGTGTGAAAATCAATAAAACACTCAATTCGGTAGCAATTGTTGTGGACGCAATTGACGCTAAGGCGAGCTCTTTTTATCAGAAATACGGATTCGATCCCTTGATTTCAAATCGACTATTTTTACCGATGTGTGTTGCCGAAGCGCTTCTGCTCCGAAAGACCTAAATAACTTCCGGTCGAATAGTAAATTCAGTTACATTTCAGTTAGAGCGCGTTTCGAAAATGAGGGAGGTTGATTCATCGAAAAACGAAGACCGTTTACCCCATCCAGGTTTCGTCGGTTTGGAGCGCCCATTTTACGGTTACTTTTCTCGGGCGAGTCCAGTATTTAAATCCATCCATACCGGTCATGTCGCCGTGGCCAAATTTTGAATCGTTCCATCCACCGAACGCGAAAGGTTCGCGCGGAACCGGTACGCCGATATTTACTCCGACCATCCCTGCTTCAAAACGTTTGATGGCGCGCTCAGCAATTCCACCGGAAGTGGTGTAAATCGCGGCGGCGTTTCCATAAGGATTTGCATTTTCAATTTGGAAGGCTTCTTCCAATGTATCGACACGAAGAATGGACAAAACCGGTCCAAAAATTTCTTCTTTATAACATCGCATATCTGTCGTTACGCCATCGATAATTGTCGGTCCAACCCAATAACCTTCATCGCGTCCTTTTCCTCTTCCGTCGACAAGGATCTTCGCGCCACATTTTTCAGCATCGTTTATGATCTCAACAATGCGATTCTTAGAATCTTCACTAATGATAGCGCCAATATCTTGGCCGGTGTTGATCGCTTCTGATTTTTTCACAATATCATCAACGATATGTTCAACATCTCCGATCGCAATAAGAACTGAGGCGGCCATGCAACGCTGTCCAGCACAACCGGTAAACGAGCCTACTACATTTGTAGAGGTCAAGTTGAGGTCAGCATCGGGAACCATCAATAGATGATTTTTTGCTCCGCCTAAACACAACATTTTCTTTCCCGTCTTCGCGCCTTTTTCGTAGAGAAGTTTAGCAACTCGGGTCGAGCCAACAAAAGCGACCGCGCCAATATCTTCGTGTTCTACGATCGCCGTTACAGCTTCTTTGGTTCCATTTACGATGTTTAAAACGCCTTTGGGTAGACCCGCTTCTTCCAAAAGTTCGGCGATTCTCATCGCGCCAAAAGGTACTTTTTCGGAAGGCTTTAGAATGAATGCATTTCCTGCAACTAAAGCTTGAGGCAGCATCCAGAGCGGAACCATGGTCGGAAAGTTAAACGGAATCACACCAGCGACAACGCCGATGGGTTCGTGAATAACTTTACAATTTACACCACGACTTACATCCAATTGACCGCCGTCGGCCATATTTTGGAGCGAGGCGCCCATCTCTACGCATTCGATTCCTTTTAGAACCGAACCTCGAGATTGACCTATCGTCTTTCCGTTTTCGTGAGAAAGAAGCCAGGATAATTCATCAACATGTTGGTCCATAAGCTGCTTTAATTTGTGCATCACCTGAGCACGTTCTCGCACCGGCCATTGTGCCCAGCCTTTTTGAGCGGCTTTTGCGGCCTCAACCGCTGCATTCACATCATCGGCGTTGGAAATCACCAAAGACCCCATCGACTTCGCATAACGGGGATTGATCACATCTTCGGTCTTCCCCGATTTTGATGCGACCCACTCGCCGCCAATTAAATTTTTTGCCTGAACATACTGAACGAAATCGTAATTACGACCTGAGAATTGATTTGCCATGGTTGCTACTCGCTGAAAAGAATTCGAGTTATTTACCAAGTTTGAGGGAGCCCAGCAAGAGATGAGTGAAAGGGTTAGTGTGATCTAGATCGGGGAATTCAGTCAAACCCGTTCCCACGCGGAGCATATGGGAACGAGAAATTTAAGGAATTTTTAAATTTCCCCCAAAATGATCACGAGGCGTCTTTCCTTGAAAATTTTACTTCAACTTTTTTAAAGTTTCGATTGAAAGAGCGGGATCCTTATTCAAGCCGATTTGCTGATGAATAACCACACCCTGGGCATCTACGATAGAGATAATATTGGAGTGAGAATAACCGCCACTTTCAAATTTTTTATATTTCACACCCAACATCATCGCCAATTCCAAGACCGCGTCTGCACCGCCATTGAGCAAGGTCCAATCCGTAATCGAGCGTTCTTCGGCAAACTTTTTCAACGCCTTAGGCGTATCCTTTTTGGGATCAATGGTGACTAGGAGAAAATTAACCTCTTTTTTGATCTCCTCTGGCAAACCTTTTCTAATCTTTTGAATGTCGGCCACCGTCATCGGACAGACGTGCGGGCAACTGGCATAAATCAAAGCAAGCACAAGGGGCTTGCCACGGAATGCATCCAATTTCATTTTCTTTTTATTTTGGCTGACCCATGTCGCATCCAAATGATAGATGGATTTTTCATTCAGCTCTGTTTTCTTTTTCGCCTCTTTGGTTTGAGCGAACGCACTCGCCGAACTCATCATCAAAAGGGTAATCAATAAACTATAAAAATATTTCATATGTCCTCCTAAAGGGATCTACTTCACGCATCGAAACCCGAGGCTTGCTACAGAAAAATCTGCGCGTAAGCTGCTTCTAAATGCGTATCTCATAAAAGCTGTATAATCTTTAAAATCAGATGCGCCGGCCGAACCCGCGCCACAATAAAGCTGTTTGTTCAACGCACTATCGCCACGCGATTCTCCGGTCACAAGTGCCGTGTTAAAATCAAGGGTCCATTCCCAAATTACCCCATGCATATCGTGTACACCGTAAATATTAGCCGGATAGGTCGAACCCACCTCAGGCAAATTTTGTTCTGTAGGTTTACTATACCATTTGATGAGCTTTTCCTTATAGGCCGCGTCCTCCATCGCATAGCGCTTGGTATCACTAGCCGCGGCCACGTACTCCCACTGTGAAACGGTGGGCAAGCGTTTTTTCTTGGCCTTGCAAAAGGCTTTCGCGGCGAACCAAGAAACCTCGACCACGGGGCTCGAAGGGTTGATAGCTGAACCCAATTCTAAATCCGACTTCCATTTCGATAAATACCCTTTGTCGGCAAAAATCGACTTTCTATTTGAACGGCGCCATTTTGGATTCTTGGTAACGAAGTCCAAAAACTCTTCCGCTCTCACCGGAAAGGCGTCCATTTTGAACCTCTTTACTTTCACTTTTTTCGGCTCATTTTTCCCCGTAAAAAGAGGCTTATACACTCCTCGGGGAATCGATACGAATTTCGTTTTCTTCTTCGTACTACTCGCCTGTCCCTGAACAATCAGCGGACTAAGCGCACCAAGAAAAACACACAAAGAAAGCAGAATTGAGGGCTTAACGCGCACTCTTAACCTCGGCAGGAGAAACAACCTTTTTCGAGTTACCCCATTGGCTATAAGCATAGGTGAGCACGTTTGCGATATCTTCATCGCTTAGGTTCTGAGCGGGCATCACACCGTTAAACTCTTTTCCGTTAACCGAAATCTTTCCGTTCAAACCATTGACGAGAACTTCAATCGCACGGTCTTTATTCGCATTCAGGAAGTCCGATCCTGCCAATGGAGGAAAGGCTCCGGGTATTCCTTTACCCGATCCTTGATGACAGGCCGCACAGTTTTGAGAGTAAATTCGCTTACCAAATAGAATACGCTCTTTTTGATTTTTTGCGAGCAGTGGCTTGGTATCGCCGTCGATTGTTTGAATCGCGCCACCTTCAGGCAAATAAATTTCGTCGCTGGTCTTGCCAGAATATACCGTTTTATTTTCTTTACCTGTCACTTTTAACATGCCGATGGCGCCCTTATTGAAGGCACGGAAAATAGAATGATCGACAATGATAAAGGTCCCCGTCGCATCCATTTTGAACTCAACCATCGCCGACCCACCAGCGGGGACGATCGTCGTTTGAACATTGTTATTGACCTGGGTACCACCTTCGATATTAACCTTATCAAAAATCTCACCAATGACATGGAAAGAGGACACAAGATTGGGTCCGCCATTACCGACGAAGAGACGCACCGTTTCGCCGATTTTCGCCGGCAGCGCATTGTCGCCCGTTAACGCACCGACAGACCCGTTAAATACGACGTAATCTGGAATCTCGGTAATCGCCTTTTCCATACTAAAGGGCTGCAGACCGGCAGCGCCATATTTTCCTTTGGTATAAAACTCACTTTGGAAAACATAATACTCTTTATCAACTTTTGGTAATCCATCACGCGGCTCGACAAGAATCAAACCATACATGCCGTTCGCAATGTGCATTCCCACAGGAGCGGTAGCGCAGTGGTAGACGAACAAACCGGGATTCAAGGCTTTAAAAGAAAAGGTAGAACTATGTCCAGGCGCGGTAAAGGAAGAAGCCGCTCCGCCGCCTGGACCCGTCACCGCATGAAGATCGATATTATGAGGCATCTTACTTGAGGGATGATTTGAGAGATGGAATTCAACCAAATCTCCTTCACGTACACGGATAAACTTTCCTGGTACGCGACCGCCAAAAGTCCAGAAGGTATAATCAACGCCATCGGCGAGGCGACCTTGTTTTTCGATCGTCTCCAAGTTTACTATTACTTTGGTCGCGTGTTTCCGCGTAATCGGAGGAGGTACGTCGGGCGCATAAGTAAGAACTGCAACTTCTTCACCCTTAATTTCTTCACTTAAGTTATCCGCTGCCGTCACGACAGTTTTCTTTGGCCCAACCTTTTTTGTCTCTTCCTTCGGATTGACATTCTTGGCAGGCGTCGTTTCTTTATTCTGACACCCAAAACATAAAAACACGAGGGCCACTAACATTGTTCTTTTCATTTATTCCTCTTCTAATAGTGCCCCAATTTTAGTTGCAGATAAAAAAGCAGGATACCGAAACTATTGCGATGGACGATTCGTCAGGCGAAATTTATTCGTTCTGCTCAGCGCTTCGAATAATCGTGGCCTGTAGCGCTACAATATTACCGATCCTCGGATTCATCTCCCAAAAAATGGAACTCTTCCCAAGAGGCGTTGTCCTAGCATTTACAATAACCCACATTGGAGTACGCATGACGCGTTTCAGAAAAAAGTCAGTTCAGACCCTTATCGCTGCTATTGTTACGGCTCTTTTATGTTTGGGATTTATTCGTTTGGCCGAAGCCCAGAGTCTCAACTCCACCCTTGGCTCGCCTTTTCTGGAAACCCTCCATCACGTTTCGATCTCCAGAAATAACGATATTGCCTATTTAGACGTTCAGCGCGCGTTTAAAAACGAAGGCATTCGCAGAGACGAAATGGTCTTGAAACTCAACCTCCCCTCAGATACCTCGATGACCAGTATTTCGATTTACGAAAACGGATGGAAACCCGCTCTTCTCAAAGAAAGCAGCCGGGCTCAAACCCAATACTATCAAACCAACACAGCGCCTCTAGGCAAGAACGCACATAATCTGCTTGCCGAGGGTTCTTGGGAAGACTGCACCATACGCGTCTCACCAGTTTCCCCCGGCGAGACGGTTCTGATTCGATACACCTTGACCATTGAAATGGAGTATAAGGCTGGTTATTCCTTTCGTTGGAATAGCTCTCCCAAAAGTACAGAGCATTTTAGCGCGATCCAATTTCGGAGCTCCGATATGATCTGGGCCAAAGGCATGCAGCGCTCCGCAAACGAGGTCTTCTATTTACACGCCAATGCGTGTGAAGAAAACGACCGCGCAGCGAGTTGCCAAATTAGGAAATTTGACCTTCCTGAAACGACCGAAGAACGCTTCCGATTCTCCGCAGACATCACTGGCGTTGAACCTTATAATTTCGACTATGTTCTTCGAAGTCCTGAAGGAGAATTCTTTTCGATGGAGGTCAAGGACGATAAGGTAGAAGGAGAATTCCCAAGTATCAGTGGGAATTGGTTTTTTTCAATTGGCGCAGACGTGGGAAAACACCCAAAGATTGTCGTGAAAAATATCCGTCTCGACTTCGATAAAATATCGCTTCACACCGAAGATATCGAATTCACCAGCGGCTCCCACGAACTCGATCGCATCTACTTTTCAAATTCTCAGGAGACCAAGGGAAAGATGTACTTTGGAAGCTTTAGCGTTGAAAATCGGCAGTTTTCTAAGATCGATCTCATTCTCCCCGAGCACTTATCTCAACTCCCCAAAAACCCGACGATGATCTTCCTGATTGATCGGTCTATTTCCCAAACACGATTGGGTCTGAAACGACAAATAGCATTGGTAAACTCAATTACCAGTCACACCGAAGATGAAGAGGCCATTCTCATCGCCTACGACCGTCACGCCAAACAGATTCCGATATCGAGCGGCACGCTTGACGAGACTTTGCACAATCTGGAAGGAGACCTCCCGCTTGCCAACGGATCTGATCTCGGAAAGGCGATCGAACTCGCGGTGACCCTATCTTCCAAAGCGAACAAAAAGCGACCGGTTTTGATCTACGCCATGACCGACCTCTTACTCAAGTCTTCACAAACTGTATCTAAGCTATTGAAGAAGGTTTCCACCCTTGGAGAAAATGCCACCTTTCACGTTGTTGAAATTTCAAAATACGAGGACGTGGAAACGCGAATTCGCAGAGATGATACTATTTTTCTCTCCGCCCTCGCTCGGCCGAGCGGAGGAATCAGCGCCCTTGCAAGTTTTGAAGGAGACGGTATCGACAAGACATCTTTGTTTGAGCAAACCTTGTATCTCGTTCGACCGACGATCCTTGAACATTCCACTTTAGGCGGTTTCTATGTAGAAGAGTCCTACCCAGAAGGTGCGTTCGTCTCAACTGCGGGTTGGAATACGATTTCTGGGCGCGCCGAAATCGCGGGGCAGTTATGGTCTCGACCTTTCTCTATGTCGACCTCTCGCTCCAAAGATCGCGAGTTGATAACGATGCGTTATTTTATAAATTCAGAGTCCTTCGAAAATGCAAAGCAAGCGTACGAGATTTCTAAAAAATCTCAGATAGTATCCCCTTATACTTCTTTCGTCATTGATGGCGCAGACCGTATCGAAGATGGCTTTTCAGGTGTGGGTGGCTTTGGTCTACACGGCACGGGGTCGGTTGGATGTGGGGGCGTTTTCTTGGGTCGCACCCTGGTTGCCAAACCCGACCTGGGTTCAAAATTTGACTTCAAGTCCCTCGCTGAGAAATGTAACGCCACTCATCCCGGAAAGGGGAATACCTTTCGTACGATCATGGAAACTACGAGCGATGAAATCGTCGACGTAGGAGAAGGTAAAAATGCTTACGAAAAATGCGTGGTCAAAGGTGTCTGGGATACCCGCCTTCCAAAGGAGACGAGGAGCGCTTCCTATCGTCTTCATTTCATTGGCGCAAACGTCCACCAATAGATTTGGCCTTCGAAAACAGCCGGAAAACAGGCCCTTAGTTTTTCAACCATAGCTGTTCCAAACTCTTGTATTTGTCAGAACTTTTGTCATCAAAATAAACACGAGCCAGCCTCTTCAATTGCGCTTTATCAGGACACTTTCCGCTCAAACCCGCCCGTGGCAACATATTTGAATTGTCCGCTGGGCGGGTTAGAGGTTGTGCCCGAGCATTGAATTGTCCCATTGGTTGCAATCCCGCAAACGGATCTTTCACCAACGGCGATGTGAGAAAAGGGTTGGAAGCAACCCGATGTATCAATGCGTCTACATGAATCTGCGCACGCGAGTTCGCCGATATGTTCGGCGCTCAATTCTGTTTTGTCCCTATACTCAAAGCCTTCGCAAACCTCGGTTGTGTTAAGAATGCCATTACCGCAATCTCGATTGTTTGAATAATTATTTGAATGGTTTGAAAAATTATTTGAGCCATTGAAATAATTATTGGAACGCGGATCGTCAACCTATCCCATTGTTTATTTGTGTTGAAGAACCGCTTAATTGCGCTTGCGGAATTGAATTATTTGACCTGCCATCGTCTCCATTATTTTGGTTATTCGAGGCGGTAAGATTACACGAAATACAAAACGAAAAGAAAAAGAGGGATACAATTTTCATAATTTTGCCTGTCTGTAAGATAGTTGAATGTGTTCGTTAAAACCGAAGCATACAATAGTATATTCGTATGCACCAGTTCCTCTTCTATTGTCAAAGCGAAGGAACGATGGTGCTCAATTGATTGCTAAAAATCACAATTCTTGTAGGCTTGGTCTAAGAAAACTACACAAAAGAGAATTTATGAAAATCGAACCCCTTCGAATTTGCCTTTTCTTATTCGCGCTTTTAGTGCTCAGTTGCACAAATGACTTGGGTTCGCCCTGCCGGTCCACGGACGATTGCAACGCCAGATGTTTAACGGGCGATTCTTTTCCAGGCGGGTTTTGTACCGAACAATGCGACATCTCATCAGACTGCCCGGAGGAGTGGAGTTGTGTGAAAAAAGAAGGTGGGGTGTGTTTGCCCAATTGCGAATCATCGGCGATTTGCACAGATGAGCTTGGACCGCGATGGGAGTGCGACAAGAAAAAACTCCAAACCGGAGGCGAGCGCCGTGTGTGCATCGGGCGTTAGTTAGGGGAGGCCCTGTATTTAGTAAACAGAGATAGAATATCGTAGGTTGTGGTTGATGGAGCAACGCGACGAAACCCAACATTGTAGCTAATAATTTCGTTGAGGTCGAAACGAAATGAATAAAAACGAAGAGAGATTCAAACGAACACTAACATAACACTCTAAACATCCATGTTGGGTTTCGTCGTTTTCGCCTTCGCGAAATTCTCCATCAACCCAACCTACATCTGCGTTGCCAGATTTCACACGCCCTACAAACGCGCGTTTTACTCGCCGCACGTCATTGAACGGATTTTTTCAAATAAAACACCATTTTTTAGTATGCCGAGCATACGATGTCCTTCGGCGTCTATACTAATAAATTCGATCTGAGAATCCTTCGCCTGCGTCACACTATCTTCGTGCGGAACAACATCATCGCTGGGATCGTGAAAAATAACGATGGACTGCTCTCGACTTAGATCTCGAATTTTTTGGATATGGTCGTCGTGTTCGGCAATGCGCACCCGCCCAAGAATTGCATTATAGGCTGGCGCCAGAAGAATGGTCGGTCCCTTCCATAACCCGCGCCGTATCAGCTCCATGCTTATCGCTCCGCCATAACTTGAGCCGACAATAATATCGGGTTCAAAATCCTTTAGCGGTTTTAGCTGCAGGTCCAGACAAGACTCAATACTTTTCTGCCACGCTTGAGCGATAAGGTTTTTAACAAAAAAATAAACAACAACCTGTCCACCTAAAAATAGTACAACAACAACCTTCCAAGACAAGTCACGAAAATATGAAATCACAATAAAGGTAAGTGTTGCGAGCACCCAATACATAAAACCTTGGGTTCGAAAAACGTTGCGAAGCACCGAATTTTTCTTATCCAAACGATAGGCCGACATTTTCATATCAACCGATTGAACCTCAAATCCGTCCTCACGCATCATCTGAACTTTTCCGCCTTCGGGTCCACTTTCTAGCCCATGAATAAAAAACACTTTGGTTTTTTTTGGCGTTTCTTTCATTCAGGAAAGCTCGCTGATCTTATTCTGAAGCAGGGCCAAGTACGCATCTCTTTCTTCTGCCGAACTCGCCTCGACCCGCACAACCAAGGCAGGTTGTGTGTTGCTTGCGCGACACAATCCCCACCCGTGGGCAAATTTTACGCGGACGCCGTCCATCGTGTTCACCTCGTACTCCTTGGCAAAAATCTCTCCCATTCGCTTTGGAATATCGAATTTTTTCTCGTCGGGGCATTCAATGCGAAGCTCTGGTGTGGCAAAGGCTTCTGGAATTCCTTCCAACATCTCGGAAATGGTTTGTTTCGATTTAGTAAATATTTCTACCAATCGCGCCGTTGTATAAAGCGCGTCATCGAAGCCAAAAAATCTATCGTTATAAAAGACATGACCGCTCATTTCGCCTGCCAGTTGTGCATTGGTTTCTTTTATCTTCGCCTTAATAAGAGAATGCCCGACCATCGCCATAATAGCCTCGCCGCCATTGGCACGGATGTCATCAAATAGATGTTGGGAGCATTTCACCTCACCGATAATTTTTGCGCCAGGAATCTCTTTGAGCAATGCGCGCGAAAGGATGACCATCAGCATATCGCCAAAAACCATTTTTCCTTTCTCATCAACGATGCCAATTCTATCACCGTCACCATCGTAGGCGACGCCAAAATCGGCCTTATGTTTTAGCACGGCAGCCGAAAGATCGACGAGGTTTTCGGGCACCGTTGGATCGGGATGATGATTGGGGAAATTTCCGTCGGGCTCCAAATACATGCCGATCGTTTCACACCCCAAAACGCCTTCCATGAGATCCATCGCGCAAACACCCGCGACACCGTTTCCACAATCGAGGACAACTTTAGGTCGCTTGAGGTTTTCGTCCAGAGCGATATTTTCCTTCACCCAGCTTAAGTAGTCTTCGATAATGCCGGGGCGTTCTTCGAGCTGGCCTACTCCTTCGTGAAAATCGGCATCTAACATTCTTTGTTTAAGATTCTGAATATCTTCACCGTGCAAGGTATCTGCACCGATCATCATCTTGAACCCGTTATATTCACCGGGATTATGGGAGCCGGTAATCTGAACACAGCCCTGAAATTCGTCGAAATATTTGGAAAAATAGACAAGAGGCGTCGGTACCATTCCAAGCGAGCGCACATTTACACCTGTCGAAATAATGCCGGCGCTAAGTTGCTCAAACAAACGTGTGCTCGATAATCGCATATCAAAGCCGACCGCAATGGTCGCCTCCTTGCCCATGCGTTTGTAAACTTCACTACCAATTGCTTTTCCTAGCTTAAAAACGGTTTTGTTATCGAGGTCGCTTTCGGCGATACCTCGAATATCATATTGTCTAAAAATGTGGTGATTCATATGGAATGCTCTGGATTCAGAAGAAGATTATTCTGCGCCGAATTTTGCGAAAAGTTCCGGCCCAGTCAAGTCGTTGGTTTTATTTGCGAAGCTATAAAATGCTGGCTTTTGATCAATGAAATATTGGTGATCAAATTCGAAATCTTTTGGGTCAAAAAGCCCCACAGACATCCCGTATTGACCGCTCTCTTTAAGGCGATAAAAAAGATGGCTTCCGCAATTGGAACAAAAACCACGTTCGGCCCACATCGAAGAATCGTATACTTTTATACTATCTTCGTTTTCAAATTCGACGGCCCTGCCACAGTCGACGGCCATATAGGGTCCGCCCCAATTTCGGCAGGTTGAACAATGACAAGCACCTGCATGAAGGTCGACCTTTTGAGCTTTGAATCTAACCTTGCCACAAACGCAGGCCCCTTCCATTTCCATGTATCGTTTTTCGGTCATCTCTATCCTAGTGGCGAACGGCGGCCAACTTTCGGGGGGGCGTTACTTTCCAATTTACTTTTTTTTCATAACCGCAGGGATCGCCAGCGACGTGATAGGCGATCGGCGAATCTATGAGCTCGACCGCAATATCGGTCACCAAAAAATCTACGATCTCACCTTCTTTGAAGGACCCTTTCCAGAATTTATCCATCCTTTTTAGAATATGACGCAACTTGCCGTTGAAGACTCTGAATTGGGCATAGCCCGCTTTTTCTGTTGCGAATGGAAACATCCGAATAGAAAATCCCCAATTGGCAATCGATCCAATGGAGGCCGTTTTTGCCGGTCCTTCGTACAATAGGTCGCCTTTCTCGTAGGACTCAAGAATTTCGCCACGTTGATTGATCTTATCGGCCGGACCTTTAGCCGTCACGCGAATCTGGAACGAGCCAAGTTTGATCGCGCTCGGCAATGATTTGGTCACCATCGAAATACCGTAGCCAAACATACCCGTCACATAATTTTCTAAGGGCGTGTTTCGGGCCGCTTCTTTGAAGGCATCATAATCGTTGAGAAGAATGGAATCCCAACCAAAACCGGCGAAGGGAAATCCTATCGTTTTCTCATCGGCGATCATATAGGTATCGTAGACATCGAGCGGCGCACCACCTCGCAGAGCTTCTAGATCTTTTACAATCGATCGGCAGCCAAAGTAGGTTGCCATCGCATTTCCCGTTCCCATTTTTAGAACGCCTGCGGGCGGCGCTTTTTCGCGCGTGACCATCCCCTTTCGAATACGTTTTTCGATGGCATTCATGAGGTACATAATCGTCCCGTCTCCACCACCGGTGAAGATGACATCATATTCTGAATCAACAATGCGATCCAAGGTCCGTTCGGCTTGGGTAAAATCGTCGGTTAGAAAAAGGTCCCCAGCGGGGACCCAACGAAGAATTTGTTCATGTAAATCTCCAGTCCAACGCTTTGCTCTGGCATTGAGAAGAACCGCGAATTTTGGAGATTCAATGACCTGGGATTTCAGATCTGAGAGCATTTTAGAAGCACTGGGCGAGGCAAACTTTATCGGTTCCTACGGGTAGACTACAGCACGCCGCGGTTGCACCGCCGCAATCTGCATCGGTTGCGCAGATGCCGCCAATACGACCGCCGCCGCCACAATCATCAGCGCACGTGGCTTGTCCGCCACCGAAATTAGGGCAGCATTTTTGTCCATTCGAGCAATCTGGATTCGTTGTACAGGTGTCGCCGGGAGGGTTTTCAGCACAACGCTCCGAACATACATTGACTTGCTGACAACATCCTTCCGTTGGCTCGTTGCACTCGGAATGGTTTCCACCGCACATGCCACCGTTCATTTGACAACGCGATTCGCAGGTTCCGGGTCCGCCTTGAAAACCTTGAGGGCAGCAAAAAAGTCCATTGCTACATTCTGAGTTAAGGTTGCATTCGGCGTGGGTTGTTGCTCCACCACCGCCGGTGGTCGCATTATTGGTCGTCTGGTTATTGGTGGTTTGTCCATTCGTGGTTCCCGTTCCTGTCGTCGGACTGATAGTACTGCCGTTATTTGAGGTAAAACCGTTGTTCGCTGTAAAACCATTATTTACGCCATTATTATTCACCGTCACGCCGTTATTTTTAGCGCCGTTATTGGTGCCGTTATTTTGACCTAGAGTCCAGCCGCTTCCTGGTTTCTCACCTGCATCTGAACTACAATTTGCGAGGCCGAAAACGAGAGAGAGAAAAATTATCGATTTTGTCATTTTTTATCCTTGTTGGAGTGAGACCGATCGACCGCGTCTGGCTGATTCGTAGTAAGCTAGGGTTAGAATGAGAAGCTGTCTGGCCTCAGCGCCACGAAGAAGAGGCTCTTCTTTTCCGGCACATGCATTAATAAAATTCTGAGTTGCGCGAACAAAACTATCTTCAAATGCAGACGTTTTTTGTCCGTACACCACTCGCCTTCCATCACGTCTCAAAACAACGGGAGGATCGAGTTGGGTGGGTTCAGAACTTCGAATAATCTCGATTTCGCCACGGGTACCCGCAACAGTGATTCTAAATTCTAAAGGATGATGTACTGTTCGCATTTTTCGGTCAGGCGCATAGGTCAGCGAAAGACTTCCCAAACAGCTCGACTGAAAATGTTTCCACATTGCGGTAGAAGGCGCATCGATTTCCAAACCTTCTTTTATTTTTGTGGTTTGTTGCCACACGTCGATTTTTTCAACCGATCCAATCAAAAAAAGTGAAATCGCAAAGGCTTGATATCCGATGTCAAAAAGCATCGGTGAGCCACCGGCTTGATTGACATCAAAGCGCCAAAGGTCTTTTCCCTCGGCCCAGTTCCAAACGCCGCTTATCGACTTACCGATCGTTGCCGCAATACGCAGACCCGTTGGTCTTCCAATTTCGCCAGCGTCAATAAGGCTACGTGCATCCAAAAGAGGCTTGTAAAAAAGACTTGGCTCATAGGCTTGGAGAATTTTTCCGGACGCTTGCGCGGCTTTTAACACTTCGCCTGCTTGCTCAATACTTGTCGCGATGGGTCGTTCCATCGACACATGCTTTCCAGCATTTAACGCCGCAATGGCAATAGGTGCGTGCAAGGCGTGAGGCGTAATAATTTCGACCGCATCGATCTCAGGATCTTTGAGCATTTCGCCCACGTCTTTATAATAACGGCGGGCGCCCCAATCCAAGGCTCGGCGAATGGCAAGATCTTCATTGGTATCACAGACTGCAATTATATTTGCTTCTGACGATTCCTCGTACCCCTTTGCATGAAGCCCGGCAGTGTGCCCGGCTCCGATTATGCCCACATTTAAACGAGACATCGAACCTCCGAAGTTCTTTTAAATCAAATTCTTAGGACACTGTATAAATCCTAAACCTAGGTTCTGTCAAAGGATTACCGGTAATAAGGACATTTTCTGGACGAAAGTAGTATGATCATTTTCTGAGGAATGGAAAGTGAATCGTAGGGTTACCCCTACAAGGGAAGAAAATAACAGAAAGGGATCACACTAGACCAGGACGACATTACACCTTTCCTTTCAACATCATGTTCCAGTAAAGGCTCGGCAGAGCATGGCGTTTTAAAAACCACATCGAACGGCGTGGTTTATTCTGTGCAAAAGGAAAAGATTCCATAATCACACCATCGTAACCAAACTCGGCAAGCATTACGTGTGAACGATCAGTGACAAGAGGACAGGATGCGTACCCGTTGTATTTCGCAGTCGGCGCCTTCCCCTGACTTACAAGATACAGATTTTCGGCCATCACAGGCGCTTGCTTTCGAATCGCCGCGCCCGTTTTTGAACAAGGCAAACTGCTCGCGTCGCCAATCGAGAAAATATTCTTATAGGTCACGTGCTGGGTGCTGAATTTATCAACCTCAACATAACCAAGCGCTTCAGAAGAAGGCGTAATTTCGTAACAAAGGGTTTTGAGTTCTTCCACATCCAGACTTTTAGCCGTCGATATAGAAGAGTGTTTGATGAAATCTGGAGCGCTCATTGGCGGCGTGATATGCATCATATCATAATCAATGATCGTCTCTTTTCCCGTTGCTACCTCGGTCAAGGTTGCTTTTTTATTGTCCGCATCAACGGCCGTTAGATGATGGCCAAACATCGTTTCAATCCCGCGCTCTTTGGCCATCGCATTCAGTGGAATCTTATAGCGCTCAATACCGAACATCGCACCACCCGGCGCGACGTAGATTATCTTCGTCTTATCGCCAATCCCCGCTTTTCTAAAACTCTCCTCCGCCAACCACATAATTTTTTGAGGAGCACCCGCACATTTTATCGGGTTCGTTGGAAAGGTGAAAATAGCCGTTCCCCCTTTAAAGTTTTTGATCTCCTCCCATGTGGAATTCATCGTATCCCACGTATAGTTTGAGCATAACCCGTTCCCCTTCCCAAGATTTCCAACGACTCCTTTGATGTTTTCAAAATCCAACTGAATACCAGGCGCGACCACCAAGAATTCGTATTCAATCGTCTTCCCATCCGATAAAGTGACCTGGTTTTCTTCGGGTTCAAAGGTGGCTACCTTTTCTTGGATCCACTTCACCCCCTTTGGAATAACCGATTTCATAGGTCTTGCGGTCTCCTCTCGACTCACAACGCCTCCTCCCACAAGCGTCCATAAGGGCTGATAGGCATGGCGTTCACTGGGTTCTATAATCACAATATCACTCGGCGAAAATTTCTTTTTCAACATCGAGGCCACCGTAATTCCAGCCGTTCCCCCACCTACAATAACGATTTTAACTTTTTCCACTGTTTTCCTCCAGAATAACGTATTAGCGAACCAAAACTAAATATACACAATTTGAGCCTTTCACGCCCGAAAGGATTCAGTTTTTTGCACAATTATAGGTTTTATTTTGCATGCGTTGTTAAACGAAGAGATCCAGGAGGGTTTTTTCGGCCGGTCCGATCACTTCCTCATCGAAATCGGCGTTCTGTGTAGGTTCAACGTTTAAGTAAATCGTTCGCGCGCCTTCGTCTTTGGCGACTGACACAAATTTCGCGGCTGGCATGACCATTCCCGAAGTTCCGATGGAGATAAAAAGATCACAATTAATCAAAGCCGCCTCAGATCTTGGAATCACGCGCGGCGGTAGTATTTCGCCGAATAGTACGATATCGGGACGAATAAATTCGCCGCATCGCTCGCATAAGGGCAGCTCATCAAGATGGGCTTCTTCGTCTTCAAAGCGAGGCAAGTCACAATCTCGATTTGAGCATCTTGAAAAACGAAGATTGCCGTGCAGTTCAATTACATTCGAACTTCCCGCCATCTGATGAAAGCCATCCACGTTTTGGGTTGCCAGTTGAAAACGTTGAGAGGTAAGAAGTTTTTTTTCCAGTGCGGCCAGCGCAAAATGGGCAGCGTTGGGTTCGGCCTCACACGCCGATTGTCGAAGGGGGCCAAAGGCTTTCCACATGCCACGAGGATCTGCGTGCATCATTGCAACGTGGGTATACTTTGCCAGATCTTCTTTTTCCCACAATCCGCCCGGTCCACGATAGGTGCCAAGTCCTGAAGCTACCGAGACTCCAGCGCCCGTAAGAACGACAATCTTTTGATAGTCCGATAATTTTAATACCATTATTGAGGCTCCAATTCTGCCCTTTCTACCATCACTTCAAACGCGCCCGACCAGGTGGGAAAGGCAGGAAGATAATACAATCTCGCGACCGCCTCAACCTCTTTGTCGGGATCAATTTTGTACAAAAAGTGCTCGCCTAAAAAACGCTGATGCTCGAGCCTTGTATCGTCGATGAGGGAATGGGCAAGATTTAAATGGTTGGTGAGTTTACCATTTCCATCTACGAAAAATCTTGCCATCGTCAATCCAGCAAGTCGTTCTTTGGTGCGAAGAGCCTTGGCAATCTTTGGACCGTGCCAAAGCGCCAAGGGTTCTTTTTGGAAAACATTGACGACAATTACATACGCGCGAGAAGCAAGACCAGCCGGAACGCGATGGGCCGAGTTATAACTTTTGAATTTAATCTCGACGTCCATGATATTATCGATCAATTCCAAGGTCACCCATAGCCCCAAATTCTTTTTGCGGTCCTCAATTTCTATGCGATCTTTTACGAGCGCTTGATGTGGCAGATGACAATCTATGCACACCTTTTCTTGTACATCCTTGCCTCTTTCCATTTTTTTCAACGCGTTCAATTCCAAAGACTCGATTAAAACGGGAATCTTTTTCCCCTCCCCAAATTTTTTGGGATCCATCTGAGGATAAATACCCGAGACGTCAAAGGTCCGTCCTTCTCCCAAAGTCCGAACTTGGGCATGGCAGGTCGCGCATTTTTGAATTGTTTTAAAAGGCTTCTTTTTTTCAATTTCTTTGTTAGCAAAGACCTCTGTTTGCAAAGGGTCTTCCTTGGGATTGGATTCACCATCAACAGTCGCAGAATGGTGACTTGAATTGCTACCCGTACAACAAAGTAAAAAAAGGAAAAGAAAGAAAAAGACTTTCACTTTATAGAATCCAGAACCGTTTCGATTTGCTCGAATCCGAGTCGTAAGAGAAAGTTTGAATTACGCCCATAGCTTTTTGCACCCAGAATAAAGAGATCATTTTCTGGACTTTTTAAGGTCTCCAAACCGGGCGATACTTGGGCCAAACAATCTGCTCCACTGTCTTGAGATAGTAAAGATGCAGACAAGTTCATCGGCCCCTCAAAGGCGTAGCATAAATGCACCTGCAGTTCACGGAGCAGATTTAAATCCGGACGATAACCAACATTGGATACGACCTCATCGACCACGATCTCGATGCTTTCTTCGTCGTTTTCGAGGGTGACGCGAATCGCGCCGTCATCAGAAGGTGCGAAGGCGCTAACACCAAATCCAATGAAAGGACTCACACCATCTTTTTCTCCAGACAACAACGCGTTACCCAAAATACAATTGGCCTTGCGTTCGGGAAGCGAATCATCGGCGATAACCGTGTAAGGATGTGGAGTCAAAACAAGCCACGAGATTTGGGTGGAGGGTCGCTCTTTTTTGAATTTCAACAGCTCTATGATCGATGTTATCGCCGAAAAACCGCCACCCACAACCAAGGTTCTTTTCCCAGAATACCTCGCCTCATCCGTCTTCGCATTCACTTCATAACGTTGAATCTTATCCTCGAATTGTGCTTCATTGATAACCGGCAGTCCGCCGATTCCTAAATTTGCCGGGTTCTCATATACGCCACTTGCGTCCACCAAAAAGTCGGCATGGTCGATAAACTCTCTTCCATCCTTTCTGATGAGAACACGAAAAGCTCCAGTTTTAGAACGCGAGCCAACGTGTTGCATTTTAATCGCCCCTTCACGCGTCACACCGATAACTTCGCTATGGGTTTGAACAATATCCCCCAAACTTGCAGCCAGGGGGCTCAGATATTGATCTAAAAATTCTTGCGCCGTGGGATACTCTTGCGTGGGTTCAAAGCCGATTTTTTTGGCACCCCATTCGCTCACATTTAATGTCCAATTTGAAAAGAGTTCAATATGGCCCCACCTGGACATCGATGCCCCGATTTCTCCTTTTTCGTAGAGGGTGACCTGATGCCCTTTTTCTACTGCCCGAACGGCGAACTCAACCCCAATCGGACCACCACCTAAAACAATAATTTTCAACATTTCTACTACCTCGTGGGCCATGCGTAATCGAATTTAACGGGTCTTTGGTCGAGAAAAATATAACCATGATCATCTTCTTTAAATCTCATCGCAATCCATTTTTCCCTTCCTTTTTCTCCTACCGACACCAGCGCTTCATATACTTTTCCATCGAACAAAATACGTTCTATCCATACTCGCTTTTCCTTTTTAACACCCCAGTCTTCAACAAAACGATAGGGATCGGTGGCCAATTCTAACCCGTTTTTGGATGCACTTAATGTGGATTGGTTTCCTTCTATTTTTGGCACAGACCCACAAGAAACGAAAAGAAAGACATAGCTCAAGACAACGAGGCGTTTCATTCTTCCACCAAGGTCACTAAAAAGCGCTCGCTTTTTATATCTAATTTTTGCATCAAAGCGCTGACCAAATGCATGGCTTGACCAAGTTTTACATCGCTTGAAAAACCAATGATAATGCGCTCCTTTTCTTCAAGAGGGCGCTTAAAAAGAGCGCCCATCACCTGTGGAAGAAAGGTCGAAAAATCAGAGCATTCCGCATTCAGACATTCCTGATGAAAACTTTTTAGGATCTGGCCCTCTTTCGTTTTTAGGCGCAGATTTTTTCCATCTAGGGATAGAGAAAGAATGCGGGTAGGCATTTTTGTCCCCACACTCGTCCGGACCTTGAGCGATGTCATTGCCTCGTCGGACGCGCCGATCAAATACATTTGAAACAATCCTAAAACACCCGCCATTTGAAACATCACTTGGTGAACACTTGCCCACTTTCGATCTTTGGTCGTTATAATTTCAAAAGATGCGGGTGCGGGATCTTGCTCAAGAAATTCATTAATCCAACGCCGCCCATGTTGGCCAAGTTCGGGGTGTTTTACGGGCTCCACTTCTTCTTCGATTTCCCCAAATGGAGTAATCATTCGCTTTCCACTCAGAATGATCGGGAAGGTAGGCAAGCGCTTTTCAGCTGTCCATTTTTTAGTTAGCCCAGAGAAAAGCGCCTTACTCGTCGACAGATTATTCAACGCAAAAAGGTATTCCTTTTTAGGAAGCCAGTTTACCTTCCAGCCCTCTTTTGAATGATGTAATTTGATCGGAATTCGAAGCGTCCCTTTGCCTTGAATCGAAATTTCGCTCGCAAAATGTTCGTCACCGACCTTTTCCATCGTCAGGATCGCATCGAAAAAAAATGCCTTCCCATACTTTTCTTTGAGCTCTTTACCAATTTCGGAGTGAAGGCTTTGCGAGAAAAGCATCGTCGGAAATATCAAAAGACCTAGAAAGAGAAGGCCTGCAAATTTTTTGGAAAAACAAAACATTAGGAATCTAAAATGGACTCAAATTTCATGGCGACATTGTCGGGTGTAAATCCGAATTTTTCAAACACGATAGGCGCGGGCGCTGACGCTCCAAAGGCCTCCACTCCCACAACACGGTCAACGCCCCATGTGTAGCGTTCCCAACCAAAAGGCGAGGCTGCTTCGACGGCAATGCGTTTCGTTAAAGAAGAGGGCAAAATATCTTCTCTATATTTACTATCTTGAGACGCGAAAAGCTCCCAACATGGCATACTCACCACACGAACATAGGTCCCTTTTTCGGCCAATAATTTCTGTGCACCTAAGGCCAAAGAAACCTCGCTACCTGTGGCAATGATAATACCCACCGGACTTTCTTTTGCGTCGTTGATGACATAGGCGCCCTTCGATGCGTCACCGATTCGCTTTTGTTTTGCGGCGTCAAAGGTGGGCACATTTTGCCGTGTTAGAACCAAACAGGAAGGACCGGTTTTGCGTTCCAAGGCTTGCGCCCAACAGGTCGCTGTCTCGTTTGCGTCTGCGGGACGGAAAACAAAATAGTTTGGCAAGGCGCGCAACATCGCAATTTGGTCCGTCGGTTGATGCGTCGGACCATCTTCGCCCAGGCCAATAGAATCATGGGTAAAGACCATCAGTGAAGGCACATGACTAAGTGCGGCGAGTCGAAGTGCGGGTTTCATATAATCGGCAAATACCAAAAAGGTAGCGCCAAAACCGCGAAGCCCGCCGTGCAAAGTCATTCCATTTGCGATGGCTGCCATTGCGTGTTCGCGAACGCCGTAGTGAATATTTTGCCCGTTAAAACTGCCGCGTTCGATCAGACCGAATTGCTCATGCAAGGTTTTTGTAGAGCCCGCCAAGTCGGCTGAACCACCGGTAAGTTCAGGGAGAACACCGAAGATGTGTTTGATAATTTTTCCACCCGAGGCCCGGGTTGCCATCCCTTTTTCGTCCGGCTCAAAAAACGGCAAGTCCGCGATCCAGCCTTCCGGTAATTCTCCACTTAGGCGTCTTTTAAGAGATGCATATTTGCGCTCTTCCATCGCTGAATAAGAAGCAATTTTTTTCACACATCCCGCTTCAGCATCCATTCCAGCCTCGTAGGCATTCATATGTTCGTAAACTTCTTCTGGCACATGAAAAGGGGGATGATCCCACCCATAGGCCGCCTTGGTTTTCTTAATTTCTTCCTCGCCTAAAGGCGAACCATGAGAGGCAGAAGTATTGGCTTTATTTGGAGATCCAAAACCGATAATTGTTCGCAAGGAAATTAAACTTGGACGGTCGCCAACCTTTTTAGCATTGGTGATCGCGTGATCGATGGCATCAATATCGTTGCCGTCCAGAACGCGATCGACATGCCAACCGTAGGACTCGAAACGCTTGAGAACATCTTCTGTAAAAGAAATTTCGGTCGTGCCATCGATCGTAATTTCATTATCGTCAAAAATAAAAATCAATCGTCCTAAACCAAGATGGCCGGCCAACGAGCACGCCTCAGCTGATACGCCTTCCATGAGGTCTCCATCAGAGCAAATTCCGTAGGTAAAATGGTCAATCAAACCATCGTATCGCTCACGTAATTGCGCCTCCGCGATTGCCATTCCGACGGCCGTACTAATGCCTTGTCCCAAGGGACCGGTGGTCGTTTCTACGCCATCGGTAACGCCGACTTCGGGATGTCCGGGTGTGATGCTTCCCCACTGCCGAAAGTTTTTAATTTGGTCCATCGACATCTGCTCGTAACCGGTAAGGTGGAGCAATCCGTAGAGCAACATCGAGGCATGACCGTTGGAAAGAACGAAGCGATCGCGGTTATACCAGGTCGGATTTGTGGGGCTATGGCAAAGGTGACGTTGCCAAATGGTGTAGGCGGCGGGAGCCAAACCCATTGGCGCCCCCGGATGTCCGCTATTGGCTTTTTGAACGGCGTCGATGGCCAAGGTTCGAATGGTGGTAACGCAGAGTTGATCAAGATCTGTAGCCATTGTATTTCCAACTTAGGGTAGGCTTTCTAATACGCTTCGTACACTCGCCGGTCAACGGTCTAAACGGGATGCTTTCGATTTGTAAAAAGGACTTTATACATTACAAAAATAGTTATTTTTTTCGTAATAGTAGGCATGGATTAATAAATTTCTGGGCGCCATACCCTTTGCAATATATTTGATCACCTGGATTCAACGCGGTAACGAAATCTTCTTGGGAGTCATCGATCCCAAGATCGATTCCGCCCTCAAGTTCGAGGATAAAGGAGGCTAAAAATCCTCTTCGAATGATGTCTATTCGACCAGAGACAATGACCTCGTGATCGCTAAGTGTTTTTTGTGCTCGAATAGGATTACTGTCAAATTCATAAATAATTTCAGCTACCGTGAAAATTTCACAGTCTTCGTCGCGGTTTCGGTCCTTGTTGAAGCATTTTTCGCCTGAAAAACTTTTTTCAATCTTGTCTTTTACTGTTTCCGCTTCCGGGTAACAGGTACCGCTGACCAACACCGCAAAGAATTTCCGCTGAATTCTTTAGAAATAATCTGGGTAAGGCTTACCCCTTACCGGTATAATAACACCAGTTATCCGAATACTGCCACCTTCTCACGAAGAGTAAGTCTTGGCACACGAATCGCTGTAGTCGAAAGTTCAACCACTGGAGTTTATTTATGAAATTTTATGCCTCTCTTTTCTTTTTCGTCACATCCTGCGTTTCCGAGGACTATATTTCAAAACGATTGGGAAGACTACGTCGATAACCATAATTCGTGTCAAAATGATTCCGATTGTGCAATTCTTCAACCCTAACTTGGCGTGCGGACAAAGATAGGGGCCAAGCGCTATCGAGAGATGATTTGGGGTGCTCGAGACTACCCATCCTCTAGTTTATCTGGAGTTCCTCAACCTCGCGAACCTATTTGTGAGAATCAAATATGCGAGATGAAAATCTCCAAGAATGTGAACGCAGATGAGGCCTTTTATTCATATTACTAATTTGTGATCGACTCCAATCCCCGCGACAAACCTTTGTTTTATGTATAAGGACGGCTTTTCCTCGTTTAATTTTTCGCTCCATCACGAGCTCAAATCCATATATTCAAAACCAGAATAAATATTTGCGCGCTCTTTTCTTATAAAGGCAATCAGACCAAGATTGAACGCTTTGGCTGTTTGGACGGCCAAAGATGATGGCGCGCCAACGGATGCTAAAAATGGAACACCCAAGGAAACCGCTTTTTGCACGAGTTCAAAACTCACCCGCCCACTTAGAAAAACAATGCAATCAGAACAGTTTTGCCCTTGTTCAAGCAGTGCACCGATCAGTTTATCGAAAGCATTATGGCGTCCCACATCTTCTGCGATGGCGATAAACTGGCCGTCATAAGTATAAGCTGAGGCGGCGTGTAAACCGCCCGTTTTTTGAAAAACCTTTTGTCTTTCTAAACTGCGTGGCGGGATAGCTAACACTATACCAATATTTATTTTCTTCGTATGGACGATTTTTTTAAATCCACCGATCTTGAGATCCTCC
>JALSKP010000762.1 GCA_026988815.1 Myxococcales bacterium
CCTTCCCAACATAGGAGGAGATCTGAATAGTTTCCTACTGGAAGAGATCGCGCTGCGCCACGTGTGTCGTTGTTCTCAAAAATATCTGGACAGACTTTGTCTTCGGGTCCTTCAAGCGTTCCATCGCCGTCGGTATCGGCATAAAGAAGCAAGTCATAGGCAATCCGCGAGGGCACCTTGGCTTGGACTTTGATGAAGTAATTGCCAGTCGTTCCAGGTGTGAAATCAACCATTTCATCGTCTCCGGTTGCGACGCCACTGGCGACGAGGGTCATCCCGTCAGCTGCGTAAACACTAAGGTCGAGATCGGCTTGATCCCCATCAAAATTAATGAAGACCTGTGCGTCTTTTCCAGCTTCAAAGGAGGTCTTAAACCAATCTGCTGTGTTTTCGCAAATTTGTAGACCGCTGTAGAGTCCAGGCGCGGCAACGGTAGCGGCCGTCGCCTGGGTTGGATTCGCAAAAGCGTCCTCATCACAAAGCGACGCCGGCGTGATAACAACATTCATGTTGTAAGGCTGGGTTACCACTTGTCCGCTGGTATTAATCTGCCAGGTTAATTCTCGTGCACGAGCGGTAAGGAAACCGACAGTCTCGGTATCGCTTAAGGTTCGTGAGCTTGCAAGTTGAGCCATACCTTCATCAAAAAGAACAAGGTTAATATTTCCCGCTGCGTGGGTGAAATTGAGGGTCACATCAAGACGCTCGCCGGGCTGAAGGGTTGTTTTAAAATAATCGTCATCACGTGGATTTCCACAGACAAGAAGGCCAGTTGTTCCCGCTCCAACGCTTACCGCGTCCGCAAATGTATCGTTATTTTCAAGTGCATCGGGACAAAGAGGATCTGCGGGACCAGTTCCGTTCAAGGTTGTAATAACCCAATAATCGTTACGTGTTGGAAATTTACCGAACACCTTTAACGCATACGTACCTGCCTCGCCCGCACCAACGGTATAAGACAATGTTTCATTATCAGTGATAGAATTAGCATTCGCCAAGACGAGATTATTCGGACCAATGAGTTCGACATCAAGATCGCCAGCTGAGGTGAGAAAGGAGACCTGCCAATCGAGAACGTCGCCTTCTATCAGATCAATGGTAAACCAATCTTCGTCAGAATCGCATACGCGCAGACCCGTGATAATATTATCCGTTCCTGCATTTGCACCTGCACGATCGATCGTGACAGCTGTCGCGGCATCGTTATTGGGTTCCTGACCGTCATCAATACAAGCAGGACCGTCAACAACAATAACCTCAAGATCGTACTCCGCCTGAACACCGGCGAAGAGGAAAACTTGGAGGTTAAACAGGCCACCCGTCTGTGCTTGATAGGTGATCACTTCTTCAACAACCGTTGTATTTCCAACTTGGGTTTCCTGACCCGCGGAAACCAAGGTTGCGCAATCATTAGGACCAAAAAGAGAGGTATCCAAATCGCCAGCCGAGATCGCGCGATCGTAGGTCGCCTTGATCGTTACTTCCTGAAGCGGAAGAAGTTGGATTTCATACCAATCGCCGTCATCGCAAACATTGAGATTTGAGTGGGTTCCCGCATTCAGCGCCACGCCCGATGGACAAGTATTGTTGACCTCAAAAGGATCTGCACAGTTGTTGTCACGTTGAGACCATTCAAGATCGTAATCCACGATTCCCACGCTTCCAGCAACACGCACTTCAAGAACATAAATTCCTGCCGTATCGATTTCCACTTCCAGAACTTCTTTGTCCTGGGTTGTCGTTGCCGATTTAACAATTTGTTGTGCGCTATCTCTTAGGAAGAGATCGATATTACCGAGATTACTCGGTGCTTGGGCGGTAATTTTAACCACCTGATTCTGCAATACTTCCAAATTATAAAAGTCAGTGTCATCGCCGCATACTTGCAGACCTGTAAAATCGGTCTCAGGCATCAGCGTGGCTGGCATATTTGCATTGTTGGGTTCAAGTGCATCGTCGGTACACGCTGCAGGCGCGGCCACATTTATTTTAATTTGGTAAGGTGCGTTTTGAACGATTAAGTTTCCGCGAACCTGAACAAGAAACTGACCGCTTAGCTCAACACCGTAACGAATAATTTCTTTTCCATTATCTGGATTGTCTCCCGTCGGAGGACGTGCAGATGCGATCAACTCGCCGCCGCCTACGCGTCTTAAGGCAACGTCCATATTTCCAACTGCAGTGTCGTATTGAAGTTCAATCTCTATGATTTGGTTTGAACCCACTGCAAAACTAAACCATTCACCAGCGGCTTTGTCTCTACACAATAGAGGTGCCATGGCGGCGGTTGTTTCATAAGGAAAGGCTGACACGGAGAAAGGTGTATTTTCATCGTGGTTGTTTCCAAAACCATCATCAGGACACGATGGAGGTAAAGGCTCACATAATCCTGAGGCAGGGTTGATTTCTTCTTCAGGCGTTGCGCCTTTGGTAAAATCGCAAAATTCAGTTGCTGGACATTGTCCATCTGTTGCGCATCCGTTACAGGTTGAAGGGTTCCCCGCGCAAACTTGACCGCCAACCGAACAATCGTTGCGCGTTTCACAGGTGGGAATACAGAAACGGGAAACACAGGCAAAAACCGTCTCACCCACAGCTGGACAATCACTATTATCGTTACATCCGTTGACGCAAAGCAAGTTATTTACATCGCAAATCTGTCCGGCACGACATCCGCCGTTATCTCTACAACCTGAACGGCAGACTTTTCGCCCGTCCATACGTGGCTCGCAAATTTCACGATTCTTACAATCAGAATCCTCGCCGCAGGGTGGTTTAATCACACATTTTTGCTGACCCGTGCTACAGATATATTCTTCGCCATCTCCGACAGCGGCGCCGAAGGCAACGCATTCCGCGTCGGATTCACAATCGCCGTTGTATTCACATGAAGAAGGTGAAGCGTTCATGTCGCATGATTGGAAACGTGGACATGAACCTGTTGTGCATCCTAGGGTTTCACAAACCGCAGCTGATGAGCAGGTTTGGCCATCGCCGCATTCCTCGTCACTTCTACACCCTTCGCGACAAACGAGACCGAGGCATACAAATCCTGAGCCACAACCCTCGTTGTCCTCACAGCTTGAAAGCGCACAACTTCCGTCCAGACAATACTCGTCTAAAGCGCAGTCGGAAAAGGTATTACACGATTGGTCACCGGTGACGCAGGTACCGCCTTTGCAGTGTTCACCATCTTCGCAATCAGCGGTTCGAACGCATTGCTTACCATCGGTGGGATCCGTTTTGGAGTCTCCACAACCGAATGAGAGAAGTGTAAATAGAGCGAAAAATAAAGGAGCGCGAAAAAGCCGCATCTCAACCTCGAAATAAAACACGCCAGCCTTAACTCTGAAGTTAAGACGAAACGTAAAAGGAATAAAATTCAATCGTTCTTAAATAGTTCAAAGACTATTTTGGATCAAACGCATTGCGCTATATATCTTCGTTTTTTAGGGATTGGTCAACATTCAAAACCCAAAGCGAATGTGTTCGTGACTTAGGTCCGGTTTATGCTATATTTTCCGTCCTAAACTGGAAGTGGTAAAGTAGTTGTTTCGATTTGGCAGACATTTCGTCAGGGTTAAGGAAATCAAAGCGTTTGAACAACGCTTGCATCATTACCTTGTCGATCATCCCGGGCAACTCAGCGACGCACATACGGTACTCTTTCGCTACGCATTGCGCCTAGCGCAGGTAAATCTTTTTAAAAATGAGGAAGGCCAAGACATCAACCTGAGCCCTCAGATCGATCCCTTCCGACGTTGGATTCACGAGACCCTGATCACAACGATTCCCGAAAAGGGTAAAGTCGACTTGCGTGGTCTAAGAGAAATCGCCCCGATTCTGCAAATTAGAACAGAAAAAATAAGAGCAGAGATCTTCGAAAGTCGTAAAAATGACTTCAGTCCCGCCTATTTCGACGCTGATCTTTCTCAAAAAAAACTCGCCATCGTCCTAGGCGGCGGGGGTGGAAGCGGATTGCTACATCTGGGTTTATTTTCTCTTCTATCCGATCTGGGTATCACACCAGAGTTGGTCGTGGGCAGCTCGATGGGCGCTCTTTTGGGCATGATTCGCGTCATGAAACGCGACTACGATCCCGTTGCCACCGCCCTCACCCTTCCCAAGCAATTTGACTACACGACCATTTTTAAACCCTTTACAGGATACTCTCGATACGGTTTTCCCGGCGCGTTTCACTTGAACCTGCTTCGTACTGCGACCGAAATTTTTACGGCTGGGTTCGGGAACAGCATGCCACGTTTTTCAGATTTGCCTGTAAAATTTGAAGTTGTTGCGACCGGAATTCGTAAGGGATTTAAGCTCGACGAAAAGAAATACGAAAAATTTCGTGATCCCGGTAACGCCAACCCTTTGGCGGCGCGCAAACGTATGCAACTGTTTTTTAGCGCTGTTCGACAACTGAGCAAGAACTCACGTTTCTTGACCCAAGTCGTTTTCGGCAGAGAGGACACCAAAGATTTTCCGATCATCGAAGCCGCTGGATTTTCTTGCTCGGTACCGGGGCTGCTTCATTATGACGTTTTCCACGATGATCCTGATACCGTTGAGCCCCTCGATGCGATGTTTGAAAAAAACGAGCTCCTGCGTTTATGCGATGGCGGTATCGTGAGCAATGTTCCCTCTCGTGTCGCCTGGGAATCTGTACAGTTGGGATCGATCGGAACGCGCAATGCTCATATCATGAGTTTTGATGTTTTTGCGCCAATTCCATCAAGTAGAAATATGCTGTGGATCCCAGCGCAGCAATATGCGCGTTCGGCGGTCCTATCCAATATTCCTTATTCGGATCACCACATCGTCTACAAAAATACGCCAAGCCCACTTTATCTTTTCGTAAATAGTTATACTAAACTCAAAACCATTGTTGAGTCCTCACACGAGCAACTTGCCGATAGTGTAAAATATCTCACGGCGGCTTTGGAACCTTTAAATCTTAAACTCTGCTTTCCAGAAAAAGAGTAGAGCTTCTTTATTTAGGTTTCACTCTGTGTGGGAGAAAAAGGTGCGTAAACACCACTAATGACGCCCCGAATAAATTCGCTTCGGTTTTGATTGTCGTCGCGCGCATCCATTTCTAAAAGGGTTGAATCCAGAAGTCGGAAATCGACACGCGTGAGCTCTCCTTTGTTCAACAGAGGACTGATCGATGGCTCATCTCCGTAAAGAATCAGCCGAATGTAGACCTCGCGTCCCAAGGGCGTGCGAAACCTAAACGAGAGCAACCGGTCGATCTCTTCGAGAACGCCCGTATCAATTCGAACCGATACTACACTTGACGTAGATTTAGTTTTTGGTCGACCTCGAGTGGCCATGTCCCTACCAAATAAATTTCCTGGGAATCCATGATCTATAGCTTACAAGACGTACAAGCTTTTAGACCCCCACCAGTTCTTTTAGGTTACCTCGCCCTTGCCTATATCGGCAAGGAGTAATATTTTTTACGATATAATCGTATGGAAATATTAGCTTTTTAGGAAAGAGAAGAGGCCCTTCTTTTTTCCTGCACTCTCGTTTTTATCGCCTTCTTCTAGCAGATTCTTCGCCAGAGTGATGAACTTTTGGGACACCTCGCATTCGGGGTCCGAAAGAACGATCGGCTGTCCTTTATCGCCGCCTTCACGAATATCGGTGTCGATCGGAATCTCGCCTAAATATGGAACGTTTAAACGCTTGGCTTCTTTTTCAACCGTCTCTTTTCCAAAGATGTAAAATTCCTCACCCGATGGTGAAACGAACTTAGACATGTTTTCGATGATACCAATGACGTCCACACTCAGGGTTTCAAACATCTGAAGACCACGCGCCGCATCGACCAGGGCCAACTCCGATGGCGTTGAAACAATAATCACGCCGTCCAAAGGAACCGTTTGCGCCACAGCCAGCTGAGCATCACCCGTACCCGGGGGCATGTCGACAATAAGATAATCGATACCACTCCAATCCACATCTCTCAAAAACTGACGAATAATACCCGTAACAATCGGCCCTCGCCAAATCACCGGCGTGTCCTCTTCCATGAGAAAACCAATACTCATCAATCTCAATCCACCCACTTCCAGAGGAAGGATTCGACTGTCTTCCACCACCGGACGTTTTGAAACACCCAGCAAAGTCGGCAAGCTCGGTCCGTAAATATCCACGTCCAAAAGACCCACACGCTTTCCAAGATGTTTTAACGCCAAGGCCAGATTCACAGCGATTGTCGATTTGCCAACCCCTCCTTTGCCCGATGCCACGGCAATCACTTTGCCCACGCCTTTTATCGGCGCCGACGCAGGAATCGCATTCGATTGTGGTGCAGGTTTAGACGCCGCTTTCGGCGCGCTCGCGCCACCTTTTTCGGTCAACGTTTTTATCTTTACATCTAAAATGCCTGCAATGGATTCCAATGCGTCGTGTATTTTGTCTTCCAAAGCAAAACGTGCTTTGCGTTCAACCGACTTGTCCACGATCAATACAATTTCAACAACGCCACCATTTACATCAAGTTCTTCAACCATATGAGCGTCAACAATATTGGTCTCCGTTCCCGGCTTTAAAACAGACTCTAAAGCCTCAATGGCTTCCCCTTTAATAGAAAAATCATCTTTCATAATTTACTCTTATTCTCTTACTTCTTTTGCGTTGGTAGATTCGGACAATTTTCCGTCTTACACTCCGCATATAATTCAATTTTTTTACTCACGAGCTCATAGCCCATCTTTTTCGAAATTTCCTCCCCTCTTTTGCTTAACGCGTCGTCATTAAACTCAATAATCTTACGACAGGTCAGACAAATCAAATGATCATGTTCGGGGTCTTCCTCAAAAATAGGATCGTAGCGCGTTTGACCATCACCAAAGTTTTTGGGAACGGCCAATCCCTGATCTTTGAGCAGTTTAAGTGTCCGGTAAACCGTCGCATAACCGATCGAAGGCTGAATCGCTTTCACCTCCAATAACATCTCTTCGGTACTAATATGACGGTCCAATTCGAAAAAACGCCGTACAATCACCTCACGTTGAGAGGTCGACTTTAAGCCCGATTCTCGAAGCCGAGTTCGGAACTTTTCCATTACCTCTTCTATACGTTCGGACATATAAACCTTAAATCAAACACTTACCAAAGGCATATAAACAGACTCCTACCTAAACCGCAACGTTGATCCACCGAAGGTTTCTCAAAAAAAAAACGAATCAATTTCGACACATAGGCTCGTCAAATTATCCGCCTCCCTTTCCCACCCCAATCCGATTTTTAAACAAATTATCGATCCCAGATGATGTTTTCAATATCTCATTTTTCCATTTTGGTCTAAGAACTCATGAAATCCTTTTTGTCTTTCCAAGTGTGTCTTTTTAAAGTCCGATAACGCAATCGTGACATTAAAATCTCTTCCCGTCGCTTCATAATTCCATGAATCAAACGCTTTTTCGTAAAACGAAAAGATATAAAATGCTTCTCTTTCCAAATAAATGATATCAACATACATAAAATATTTTGCGGGATCATACCCAGCCGCCGCCCCTTCTTTAAAAGCGATTGAAAGAAGTTCAATCCATCGTTTATCTAAACAATCAAAGGGGATATCTTTTCGCACTATCAACCGCCAAAACATACTAAACTTGAATACGATAATTACGCGAGGATTGTCTCTTATCTAAAGTGTGGTGTCTAGGGGCCGAACAATCATTGTCGTCCAAACTAGTGTGATCCTTTTCGGTGGGATTCTGATCCCCTCTCCCTCTGGGGGAGGGTTAGGGTGGGGGACTTCGTTTTAGCTTGTGGGTTTATTGGCTTC
>JALSKP010000763.1 GCA_026988815.1 Myxococcales bacterium
GTCACCGGAATTCCGACTGGGGTAATGTATTATTTTAAAGGCTTTGATTTCCTTTACGCATACCTTCCCCACCTTCTCGTTTTTGGCGCGATTGCGATGGTGGCCGACATCACACCGATTCGTTCGTTGATTTCATTCCTACGCGCCAAAGGTGACGGTGCGCCGCTTTTGCAGTCCGTGGCAACGGTATCGACAAGTATGGCGATCGTCGTTTTTGGATTTATTTTTTGCCTCTTCAAACCGGCAAAAGAACTCGTCCCAAGTCTAGACCTGGGCGTCTTTGAATCCATCGTCTTTTGGCTCGCGATCCATATTCTTTTAGGCGTCGTTCTGGGACTCATTTTCGCCTTATTCCTCAACCGCGATTTTTCAGAAGAGAAACTACTCACCGTCGGTATTGGCATTGTTATTTTTACCTCTGGGGTCGCCTACTTTCTAAAACTTTCTCCAATCTTTGTCAGTTTTATCTTAGGTGTGATGTTTTCTCGCATCTCAAAACAGAGTGAAAATGTTGAAAAGATGCTCGTGAGAATCGAACGTCCAGCCTACATCTCTCTCTATTTTTTCCTTGGTGCCACCCTTTCTTTTTCCTTTCATTGGGCCGCTCTTTTCATCCCCTTTGTGTACATCATTCTAAGACAATTTGGACGATGGACAGGAAGTATCGCTGCCCGACAAATTTCTAGCGCCGCCGAGCCACATCCCTTAATGGGACGATCCCTTTGGGGGCCTGGAGCGTTGAGCGCCGCAATGGCTCTAAACTATTTCAATGTATTTCGAGCTACAGAATATACAACCGAGGTCTATCTGGCTCTCGTCCTGGCCATTCTATTTAGTGAACCCATTGCCTACAAAGTAGCCAGGACGTGGCTAATTGATGCGACTGATGTGGATTTAGATCGGGAAAAATCAGCGCTTCTTTCAAGGGAGCTTGTACGATGAAAAAATTCACAAGCCTGCTCTCCCTTGGCTTCACGATTTTGGTGTTGTACGCGATGATGTATTTTCTTCGGGAGTACGATTTCGGCGCCTCTCAAGACATCTTTGCTCCTAAAAGTTTAGCAGCGACGGGATTTATTATTCTCGCCGCCTTCGCGATGGGAGAATTTTTTCGTCAGCTGGGCATACCCGCCCTTTTGGGATATATTGCCGCAGGGATACTCTTCGGTCCCAACCTTGCCCCTCTCCTGCCTGACCTACCGGGTATCCCATCGACCAAAGCTCTTTTCGATAAGAACGTGATTAATGATCTTGGTTTGGTAAACGTACTTACGATTGGTGTGATCGGCACGATGGGAGGCGGGGAATTAAAGATAGCCGAAGTTAAAGAAAATATAGGAACGATTGTAATCACCGTATTATCGATTTTTATTCTTGCAGCGCCGCCGACTTTAGGGGTGATTTGGATACTCTATCTCCATCTCCCGAGTGTCGTTCCCTTCCTCGATGGTTTGGATTCAAACCATGTCTGGGCATCAGGGGTTCTCTTTGCCGTCTTTTCTATCGCGATGAGTCCGGCTGCAACCTTGGCAATTTTTCAAGAAACACGGTCTCAGGGAAAATTTGCCTCCTTGGTGTTAGGCACCGTTGTTGTGGCCGATCTCGTGCTGGTTGCGCTCTTTCTTATTACCTTTAAATTTGCGGGTATTTTCCTTTCACCGGAAGGCTTTTCGATGGGCGCCCTCTATGCGGAGCTTCCTGGAATAGCGTGGGAGTTTGGGTCAGCTCTCGTTGTTGGGGGCGTGTGTGGGTTGGTGTTTATTCTCTACATGCGTTTTGTCAAAACGGAACTCCTTTTGTTCACCGTGGCAGCGATTTTTGCGACATCCTATGTCGCCGGTTTGCTCCACGCGGAAGTCCTTCTCGCGTTTTTGACCGCAGGATTTATCGTCCAAAATGCATCGCGTCATGGGCACGATATGATTCACGCCTTGGAGAAAATTTCTCTGCCGGTATTCGTGATTTACTTTATGACCCAAGCGGCTTTATTGGATCTAAAAGCGGTCGCGGGCTATCTCTGGCTTACTCTAATCCTCTCTTTGATTCGGGGTTTTGGCCTTTTCTTTGGCGCCAAGATTGCTACGCATTTCACAAAAAGCGATACCTCTACACAAAGGAATCTTTGGTTGGCTTTCTTTTCTCGCGGCGGCGTCGATCTTGTCCTGGCAACGATAGTTGCAACGATCGAGCCCTGGGGCGCAGATTTTCAAACGGCAATTATGGCCGTCGTTGTTGTCCACATTGTTATCGGTCCTTTCCTTTTAAAACTCGCTCTAGATTGGACTGGGCAAACTGAGGATGCAAGGAATCGGGCCCAATCCGAATCAGAGTCTTTTGCAAACTCTTCAGAAAAAGGTAAAATTTCCAACCAATTTATCATTCCTGCGTTTTCCAACGAAAAGTTGCAATCGAACACAAGCGAATTGCGTTCTGTGCTCGTGGCTCTAAATCACGAATGTATTGTTGTTCCTCTTGCTGAAAAGGCAACGGTCTTGCGAAGTTCTATTCTTGCGATCGATGTGGGTTTCAATAAAGCCCTAGATGAGATCGAAAAGGGACTTAAAAGGTCGGAAACGATATCCGAAAAACTGTCGATTATTGAAGCAGCGAACTCCACATATTTGGCCGCGATCACAGAAAATATCGCGGCTTGGGAATCGATGAATCCTGTGGCTCTACCCTCAGAAATGCTGGTCAGAATAACACATACGATTCGCCAACAAACCGACTTCGAAAAAGAAGTGAAAGTTGAATGCGAGGACGATCTCACCGAATCTAAAGAAGAGGATTCATTCAAAATAAAAGTCCTCAAATTTGCGAGACGTTTTAGTAAAAACTACTTGGGCAAAACCTATCGTGTCGTTCCCCTCGGTCGCCTTTGGCGATTCTACGTTGCATTGACCGTCCCTCGATATCTGGAGAGTGCGATTAGCAGTTCCTCGGAAAAGAATTTTCCACTCTGGAGCTCGCTCGGTATTCATGTTCGTAAAATCGATGCCACAATAACTGACATTACTGAAACAATTAACAGGGCCGAAAACATTGAAGATCTTTTGGAAGAGGCGCGTTGCGAGCTAAAGAGCCGAACCGAAAATCTTGATAAGAATCTCGATGGCTGGCTTTCTCTTTCTGTAGACCGTCTTTCATCCAGCTTACGCGAGCCTTTTCATAACTTTATCCGAGCCACAGAAATTGCCGGAACCTTTCAGCTACCAAAATTTCGCTACCGTCCGTCGGCTCTTTTTGACCGCTCTAGACGAGGCGAACAGAACGCCCTTCGACATTTAGAAAAGGAAGAACGTTTTGTGTCAGGTCATAGGGGTTGGATTGTGATGGAGTTTCAACTCATCGAATTTATGTATTGGTTTACTAAATTTGAATCCGACACCCGTGTCTATTTGGAAGGGAAGTTGCTCGAACCTATCATTGAGGCGATTTGGGATCTTGCCGATTCGGCGGATAACTTTCCAAGCGAACTTGGGGACAGTGTAGAGGAGGCTCGAAAGCGATATCCAGAAAACCTCCATGATGAGGTCGATAAAAACCAGGTCGACCCCGAGGTGGATTGGATGCATTGGTTTGAGAAAAATATGAAACCGGCGCTCATGAAATTACGACGTGCGACACAGCGTGGCGTGAGTGATGTTTCCAAAGGTATTTGCTCGAGAAACCGCGTCGATCTCTTGGAGACACGTATCGATGCTTTTTTCGAGCAGATTGATCTTTTCGCTGAACATCCTGACAACAAAGAAACCTCGTCCGTCCTCTCGCTACCGATGCGAGCCTGGTTCGATTCCGAGGTTCTCCGAGAAACAACCTTGCGTTTTGTCGAGTTTAACGAGCGCGCTGAACAATTTTTTCGTGCGGCATTGGTTGAAGTAGAAGGCATCCAACAAGTCGCAGAATTTAATATTTTGGGTACCGAACAAACGATCCGTTCAGGCAATTTTTTCACGGCCAACGACTCCGCCACGAGTGGTATTCAACGCTGTGATCGTCTAACCCAAGACTTGGAAGAATCCATTAGCGCGGGTTTTAAATCCTTATTGGATTGGCTCTTTCGAGAACTGGATGACATTGAAGAACGGGCGACCAAACCCCTTATCGATCGTGAAATCGGTCGAATAGAACAAGCTTTAGAACGAAGCCGACATACGAGTTTGGCCGAACGCGGAGAGTCATGGATATCAGAGCTTTGGCACGCCTCGACGGAGATTTCTAGAAAGGTATACGGACGTTATGAACCCACGATTAGTAAAGTTGTAGACGATTTGGAATATCTACTTCATGACGAAAATCAAATCGCCGAACACACAGAAATTCGTGAACGTTTGCATCCCTACGAGCAAGCAGGGCATTCCGTTCCGATCATTTATCGACGTCTCTTTGCGCCGGTTCCGCTCGATATTGCTGACTTTTATATTCAACGTACCTCCACAGAAACGAAAATCATTCAAGCCTTTGAGGATTGGTTGACGGGGAATCCAAACTCGATTCTCCTTCGCGGTGATCGAGGCATTGGGAAGCGATCGATGATTCGCTTTATCTCCGAGTCGACCTTCTCAAAGAAGAATAATGTTCACTTCGTAAGCGTCGACGATCACGATTTGAGCGAAGCCGGAATTACGCGTTCCATCGGAACGTGTTTGTCCAAGAATCCTCCGTCAACCTTCGGCGATCTTAAACGCCTAATTCGTACACGTAGCGATCGACCGGTCATTATCGTTGAGAACGGTGAAAAACTGTATTCACGAACGCGAAAAGGTATTCGCTTATGTCGCGAGTTTTTGAAGCTTGTTGATAGAACGGCCGATCGCGCGCTTTGGATTATTCTCATGGGTGACGCCGCGGCGACCTTCCTCGAAACCGCAATCGAGCTACCTAATTTTTTCACGCATTCAATAGTAGTAGAACCTCTTACTTTATATTCCATTCGAATGATGATTGAAAAACGCCATCGTGTGAGTGGTTTTAGTCTTGCATTTGATCGTGAAAAACCCCGTGTCTATGAATGGATACAATCTCCCATTCAAAATTCAGAGGCGATTCGAGATCCTAAATCTGCTTACTTTCGTGAGATGAGTTGTATCGCCGAAGGCAATCCTTTGCTGGCCTTAGAAGCGTGGTTGGAATCGGTAGAAACCGATGAGGAAAACGAGCAGCTTATTCGCGTGGCACAGGTGAATAATCAACAAACCTTATTGTTGAAATCGTTGACTTTGGCGAAGCGCCTTATCTTAACCGCGCTCGTGCAACACGATTCTTTGACTGCCCAAGAACTGGGTGAAATTTTGGAATGGAACGCCGACCGGGTCGTTACCGAGATTGACCATCTAGCCCGTCTAGGATTTGTCGAAACCTCGATTGGAGAGGATGAAGTAGAACTTTTTCATATTCGTGCTGTCGCCGATGGCGTTGTTACGAAAGAACTTCGAAAAATGAACATGATATAGAATATGGCCAATACAAATAACAGTCCCCAACCCCTTGAAACGACAAGCTCGATTGAGCAAACGCCAGACCTTAGCGTCCAGCCCACCTTTTCTAAAACCGGCGCGGGATGGGTTGTTCTCATCGCAATACTGGCCAGTTTTTTTCTCTTTCGTTTCGGAAAAAATACGAAAGCCAGTTCGATTAGACGTTGGTTACCGGTTCTCTATACCATCGTCTGGGGGTTGGCGATTGTCTCAGTGACCTCGCTTTATGCACGTGGTCTGGATGGACCGTGGAAGCTTGTGGTGTGGTTGGTTTTTCTATTCGGGATCTTGGCCAGCGTTGGATGGCTGAGAAGCGTAATGTCGGGTGTCGCTCTTGCGGTGGAAGGCCGAATTTTAGCTGGCGACTCGATTCGGATCGGAGAAGTTGAAGGCGAGGTTTTGTCTTTCGGTTTACGAAGCGTTTCACTTCGGGGCGTGGACGGAAACATCCATGAAATACCTAACGACCAATTTGTATCGACCACTGTGGCCAACCTTTCGGCGATTGGCGGAGATTCGGTCTGCGATATTTATCTCGAAATTCCGCCTCATCTTTCCCCCGGGGACGCTTTAGAATTGGCCCTAGAGGTTGCCATTTTAACGCCTCTGGCATCACCCCGGCATAGACCGGAGGTCTTCTTGGAGCCTGTGGAAGATCATCATCGACGCATTCGGGTTCGAGGTTATGTTTTTGATCCCGAATACCAAGAGCATTTTCAGAGCGATGTCATTAGTCGTTTTTCTTCGCTGATTGCAAATCTGGAAGACTAAGGCGTCTGTTTTTGTGCCTCGCCGCCTCAGATAAATTATCGAAAAAAAGAGAAAATCAACTGGGGAAAACTATCTAGATTTTATGGACCGCCGCTTTTTTAAAAAAAAGTCAACTTGCTTACAATTTTGGAATCGAATCTACGCTCGAAAATTTGGGCGGACGTCCTTTACCCTGCTTCAATACCATAACTCTTCAACAGACTTTCTGGGAGAGGATTTCGTTTTAACCATTGGTGAAAAAGAGATTTCATATCCTCAGATCCGCCCTTAGTCAAAATGAATTCTAAGTAACCCGCTGCTTTTTCTTTGACGAATCCATTTTCATCCTTGCATGCCTCGAACGCGTCAGCACTCAACGCTTCGGCCCATTTATAGCTATAATATCCGGCACCATATGAGCCCGCAAAAATATGCGCAAAACCATTCTGAAATTTATTGTAGGCGGGAACAGGAAGGAGCGTATATTTTTCTCGAATACCATCCAATAGCAATTGTACTTCTTCGCCTTGGTAGAGTTTTTCGTGCAACTGCATATCAAAAAGCGAGAAGACAACTTGGCGTAAAATACCTAAAGCCGCGTGATAATTTTTAGCATCATTGATTTTATTGATCAGTGCATCCTCCATCGCCTCGCCGGTCTCATAATGAAAGGCAAAACCTTTGAGTACATTTTTTTCAAAGGCGAAAGATTCTAAAAATTGAGATGGGAACTCAATGACATCCCAGGCCACACCGTGAATACCTGAAAGGGACCGCTCTGCGCATTTGCCAAAAAGATGATGAATGGCATGTCCCATTTCGTGGAAAAGGGTGACCACGTTATTGTGGCTTAGTAAACTTGGACGTTCTTCTGTGGAGGCAGGGAAGTTGCAAACAACGAAGGCAGAAGGAAGACGTTTGTCGCCGTTTTTATCGTAATAATGGGTTTCCCAATAACGCATCCATGCCCCACCACGTTTCCCTTTACGAGACTCCAGATCAAAATAAATTCTTCCACTAAGGACATCGTTTTCGTAAATATCAAAAACCTTTGTTTTTTCATTCCATGTTTTTGCATCAACGGTTTTGAATTGAAATCCGAACAAGTCGCCGACGAAATCTAACATGCCTGAAAGCACCTTCGATTGTTCGAAATAAACTTGGGTCATTGTATCGTCAAAATCGAATTTCTTTTTCTTAAGTTTTTCAGAATAGTAGGCCGTATCGTATCCCTCTAAGGTGCCGACTTTTCCCATTTCTTCTGCGAACTTTTGCAATTCAGCCAATTCTATTTTGGCTTGAGGAAGTGCTTTTTCTCCTAGATGCTCCAAGAAAGAAATGACCTCTTTGGGTGACCCTGCGTCTTTTTTCGCTAGAGAATATTCGGCGTAGCTGGGAAAAGCGAGCAGTTTTGCTTTTTGGTCTCTTAAGGCTAGCAAGGCATCGATAACCTCTTCGTTTTCTGGGGCGC
>JALSKP010000764.1 GCA_026988815.1 Myxococcales bacterium
GCGCCCGAACTTGTGAGCTGCGTTTCAAGTGCCTTTGATTTCCCCATACATCTTCGAGAGTTCGGTACTTCAGGTCAGAAAGTATTGGAATTGTTCCATGGACCGACCGCGGCCTTTAAAGATTTTGGCGCGAGATTACTTGCCGCCGCGATCGGAAATATATCGGCCAAAGGCGAAAGGATTACGATCTTGGTTGCGACCTCGGGAGACACGGGTGGGGCGGTGGCGTCGGCTTTTGAAAAAAAAATAAATCTAAGAGTGGTAATCCTTTTTCCCAAAGGAGGCGTTTCCCCTCGCCAGGAATTACAATTAGGATGTTGGGGCGAGAAGGTTTTGGCGCTTCGCGTGGACGGAAGTTTTGATGATTGTCAGGCCCTCGTGAAAAGGTGTTTTAACGACGCAATGCTTCAGAAAAAGCACCGTCTCACATCGGCCAATAGTATTAATATCGCACGTGTACTCGGACAAATTTCCTACTATGCATGGTCAAGTTTGCAAGCGCCAGATTACAATTATGTGATTCCAACAGGAAATCTGGGGAACGCATTTGCGTGTATGTGGGCAAAAAAATTGGGCTTCCCGATTCAAAATATTCGCCTTGCTACGAATGCAAACTCGACCTTGTCCGACTATTTTCAAAAAGGGGTGTATGAGCCTCGCCCCTCACAACCCACGTCGGCAAACGCAATGGATGTTGGTGATCCGAGTAACTTTGAAAGAATGGTTGCCCTCTTTCCTACTTTATCTGATCTGGCCAACTTTGGCGTTGACGCTATTCGCGTGGATGATGAGACGATTCGCGAAACGATCATAGCTTCGCCGGAGCCTATTTGTCCCCATACTGCGTGTGCGATGAGCGCGCGTTTTGAAGACGCGAATACGATTGTTGTGGCTACCGCTCATCCGGCGAAATTTGAAACCATTGTCCAACCTTTGATTCAGCGTTCCGTCGACCTACCAACTTCTCTTCAAACGCTCATCGATCGCGAAACCCAGTACATTGAAATGCCAAATTCCTTCGATTCTCTGGCTAGCATTCTCAATGAGGACGATTAAAATATGTCAATTTTCGATAAAATTGTAGAGCGTGTTGGGGATATCGTAGACGAGGTTTTTCTTCCCGATTCGGTTCGAGTTATTCACGACGAATCGCGCGCTATGATCGCTCACGGAAATTTCGAGATGGCACTAAAAAACCTTCGAACGGCGTTGGTCCAACATCCCGATATTTCCAAGACCCATCATCTTATTGGGATGGCTGAATTCTACTTGGAAAATTACCGTCGTGCGCTCAATGCTTTTGATCGTGCAAACCAACTCCGAGAATCACAAGAGAGTCTTTTTTACGCGGCTTTATCCTTGGAGGGTGAAGGCGAATTTCGTAAAGCGCAGAGCTACTTGGAAAGGATCGCTTTCTTGGGGAAAGTCGATTTTCTTTTCGATGTGAATTTTGCATTGGCTCGAATCAACGCTGCCTTAGGACATTATCAAAAAGCGATCCGTTTTTTTCTGAAAGCCAAGAAGGAAAATGCGGGTCAAAATGACGTGTTGGCCCTCCTAGCCAATACCTATTGTATAGTAGGTGAGTATACTAAATCGGCCGAAATTATCGCCTCCGCGAATTTGCCCGATGATAATGTTTTAGGACTGATCGTAAAAGCGAAGATATTTGAATCCAAGGATGCCTTCGATTCGGCGAGGGAAAAATGGGAGAGGGCAGGAGAGCTTGCAGACCGAAACTATGCCGATGAATGTGTTGTTGGATTGGCTCGAAATCTCAACGCTCTCGAAGAATACGATACGAGTTTACTATTGTTGAATGGACGAGATGTTTTAGACCAATTTAAATACGAGCGACATGTATTGTTAGGCCAAGCCTATAGCGCGTTAAAAAATGCGTCGCGTGGTGGGTTGGAATACGAGGAGGCCTTAAAGATCGAGCCCTTTGGAATAGAAGCATTGTTGGGAAGGGGTACGATTGCCATTGCTGCGAAAGAAAAAGAAGCGGGCACTTATTTTGACCGCGTTCTAGAAAGCAACGATGAAAATGGTAAACATCGCGCCTATTATGGTTTAGGGCTGGCCAAGCAACTCGACAAAGATTCTCTTTCTGCTCGGCACATGTTTGAGGAGGCTCTAGAATATGAGGGAAATCTGAATCTGAAAATCTGGGAAATTTTGGGGGATATTTCGCTCTCCTATGGCGATGCAGCCGAGGCGTTGTGGTGGTTTAACAAAGCCAACGACTATGGTGTGGAAGAGGCTGGTCTTGACCAGAAAAAGGAGCGCGCGATATCAGAATTGGTGTATCGATGGGATCTTCCAGGAGGTCTTGAAACCTTAGACGATATTCGGAAAGTCATGACTGAATTGGGTAATTTTTTATCAAACGATGGGCGCTTAGGGGCATTTATGCCAAGCTATCAGGCCATAATCGAGGCGATTAATGCGCCTCTTTCCGTCGCCCTATTGGGAGAATTTAACGCGGGAAAATCTTCCGTGGTAAATGCGTTGATTGGCGAAAAAGTGGTCCCCGTAGGTGTGATTCCAACGACCGCCCAATCTGGCGTTATTCGTTTTGGGCCCCGTAAAGCGGCGCGTATCGTGATGGTTAACGGAGAGGTCGTCGAAGAAAATTTTGCGGGCGCGAAGAAAATGATGAAGTCCAATTCTGATGACATCGATTATGTAGAATTTTCCTATCCCCATCCTCAATTACGCTTGGTGAATTTCTGGGATACACCCGGGTTTAACGCCCTCGAAGCTCGCCATGAAAGGGTGGCCAAAAAAGCACTCAATTCTGCTGAGGCAATTTTGTGGGTCATGGATGCAAATCAAGTTTTATCGCAGACCCAAAGAGAGCAAATAGATTCGGTGACCAATAGCGCCCAGCGCCTCATTATTATTATCAATAAAATCGATCGCGTAGATAGCGACGCCATTGAACACCTGAAGGCCTATGTGGAAGAACATATTGGTTCTAAGATTTTGGCAGTATTTGGCGTTTCCGCAAAATTGGCCGAAAAAGAAGAGACCTACGAGGCCTCTTGTTTCGGTGTTTTTTCCGCTTTTTTTGAGGAAAAGGTGGTTCAAAAAGCAAGCGGCATCAAGGCGATTGACGCACGCCTGAAAGTCGAAAATTTCGCGATGACCTTATGGGCTTTTCAAAAGGGAATGAAGGCACGAGTGGACGGTGCCCGTGACGATTTAAAAGCCTTTGGAATAGTGTTGGAAAAACACACGAAAGGCTTTCCCAAAGCAGTGATTCGCGAGGAGATGAGCGCCCTCGGCGGGTGGTCGCAGATGACCTTAAAAATGATGGAAAGAGAAATCGCCGCGGCGTTGATTCCCGTTGGTACGTGGTCCGGGAAAAAAGCCTTTCAAGAAGGCGACCGAGGGTACATTCTGGATCTCATCGACCGGGGTTTGGACCGTGTTTTAGATCGTTCTTTTCAACGTATTTCATCAAAAGTGTCTCGCATTGAGAGTGAGTTTTCGCTTCTCTTGGAGCCGATTTTACTCAATCTACCCCTTCAAAATGCGCGTGTTATTCAACGCAGTATTCAAGCTTTTTTTGACGAATCCCGGCGCCAAAGGGTTCATTTGGACAAACGGGTTTTTGGCACATTACGCGCGTTAACACGGGGTAAGATTGAGGCAGCAGGCAGAGATGTATTGTCCAAGATCGAGGTTCATCATTCTGATTCTGCCCAGTGGCGATCATTATTGTTAACCCTATTACCTGATTTTTCGGAAGGCTTGGAAGAGGAACTCTTGCTCTGGATTGCGTCCTTTTTCGAAAATGCTCACCAACTAGAGCACCGAATTTCGTCCGAACTTGAGATTCTTCAACTTGAATCAGACTATAGATTTGATGTAAAGGAACTCCTTGAGAGGATTTGAATAATTCCTTCATCTGGATCGTTTAACAGTCGTACCAAAGCGAGAATACAATGCGCACTTTTTCATCCCTGATTTTTATCAGCACTGTTCTAATTTCCGGTTCGCTTTTCGCGCAAACGAAAAGTTGGACGCAAAGTGCATCAACGGGCTCTTTTACATCAAAGTCTCTTATCCCCGAGATGTCGACGGAGGAATCTTACACGCAACGTTACTCCTTTTCCGCAGATCTTGATGGTGGAGGCAATGTTGGTGTTGATTTTACGATTTCTAATTTAGGCTGGGGAGATGGAAACGGCGGCGTGGAGCTAAGAGTGAAGCTTCCTGGACAAACGAAATACAAATTCCAGAAAAAGAAAGATGACGACGAGTGGACCTACTCGAAGAATAATTTCAAATTAAATATCGCAGGTACGACAATTAAGGCGGCCGGAAAAAATAAATTCCAGCTCATTCATAAAAGCGGCAAGGCGTCTTTGAATTTGGTTTTCACGAATCATATTCCCAAATGGCGCCCGGGAAAAGGTCAGGTTACGGTCGATGGAGATAAGTACTATAAGTACGGCATTATCGCACCGCGCGCCGATGTTGAGGGAACGATCACCATCGGAGGAAAAACCCTTCAGGTGAAAAGTACCGGTAAAGGCTTCGCCGATTATGTGGCAACCAACATTGCGCCCTACGATCTAGCAACGCGTTTTTCACGATTTAGAGATTTCAACGGAGATCTTTTTGTTGCATGGCGAGAGATTAGGCTCACGGAAGACAAGGGCGGAAAATCACTCGTATGGGTTGTGCTTGGATACAAAGATAAGATTGTATTTTCGGACGCAAATGCAAGAATGAAAGAAGGGAAAATAAAATCAGATGGTAAAACAGGTTACCGAATTCCCTACGCAGTACAAATCGATGGAAAGAAAGGAGGCGATAAAATTCGACTCATCCTTCGCGGAAAATCGGTGAAAAGAAAAGATATGTTGAAGAGTATGGGCTCCCCAGTAAAATCGATTGCCTCGCTGGTCGCTAAACCTTTTTCCTTCAATTTTGGAGGTGAGTACACCTTGCAAATGAACATCGGGGGCACGAAAGCAACCTTGAAAGGGAAGTCTAATTACACCTTAGATTACATCAATAAATAATCTCTTCGGGATTAGAAAAGATGCTTGCCTTCCACATAAAATTCGGAGCCTTCGGCGCTCAATCCATAATCCATTCGGAAAAGAAAGGCGTCTTTCCAGGCAACCGTTAATCCGCCTCCATAAGAAGGGTTAAAGGGTGATGGGTCGGGAAGAGATAAGGTTTTCGATAGATCTACAAAACCAACTAAACCCAAAGCAAGGTCTCCAAAAAGCGGAGGGAAATAGGCGCGGAGCTCGGAGTTGGATAAAAATTTACTCGATCCGGCGAAGCGGTTTTCGGCGAATCCGCGTTGAGAAAATACACCACCCAAAGCACGAAAGGTTCTTGAACCTCCGATGCGCATCAGCTCGCTAAAAGGGACATCACCGTGAAGGCTTTCGAACATGAAGCGTTGCGCGAACACGAGGGGAGACAAGGTTTCGGGATCCTTTAGTGCCCAAAGCGGGAAATAAAGGGCTGTGTTAAATCCGAATCCAGCCCAGGTGAAGGTGCTTATTGGGGCGAGGCTGGCTTTGAGATAGCTTTCAAAATATACACCAGATCGTGGCGTGAAAGGATTGTCGACATGGTTCAAACCGGCCGAAAGAACGGCCACCATCGCGCGGTCTCCATCGTATCCGAGGGGTTTATCTTCGTTGAGTTGGGAGCGTTGTGGGAGGTCGGTGAAGGCGAGGCGAGCCTTCAGGCCGCCACCCCAAAACACACCTTCTTTATTTTGTTGGGAGACAAAGATTTCCAAGGAAGGCTCGGTTAAAGCAAAGTTGAAAAAAGTATCTTGAGGAGATCTGCTGATTTCAGACAACCCGAACCAGTTCGCGTCCTCGATTTTTAGAAATTCGAATTGTAGAAAGAGTCCAGAGCGATCGAACAACTTTGGGGCATCAAAGAAGAGTTTATGATGTTGTCGATTTAAGGTTGAGTTTGAAACATTGGCCCGCAATTCCCAGATAAACGCGTCCTCAAGACGGCCGTAATCGATAATGGATGCTTGGGCGCCATAGGTGAATCCGGCATCAGAATTTCCCTCGAAGGTTGGAAAAGCGATCCAGTCGATACCCTCTCTTTCTTCGGCGATGGCCAAGGATGAGAGAAAAAGAAAGGCGAAAAAAAAGAAAGTAAAACAAGCTACTTTCTTTACTTTAGTATGCATGTTTACGTTCTTTTCGTCGCATTATGCCGACGTTCTGAAGTGGACGATATCGCCGTCATTCATGACATATTCTTTGCCTTCGACGCGCGTTTTGCCGGCTTGTTTAACGGCCGCCTCCGAACCAAATTCTTCGAGTTGGTCAACACTGAATACCTCGGCGCGAATGAAGTGTTTTTCAAAATCGGTGTGAATAACAGCAGCTGCCTGAGGTGCTTTAGCGCCGACAGGAATGGTCCAAGCCCGGATTTCTTTTGGGCCAGCGGTGAAGTAAGATTGTAAACCGAGCAACTTATAGGAGGCACGAACCAAAAGATTTAATGAAGGCTCTTTGATGCCCAGCCCTTCTAGCATTTCATCGCGTTCATCATCTTCAAGTTCGACGAGTTCGCTTTCAATAGAACCACAGACCATGACGATTTCGGCTTTCCTGTCTATCGCGATTTTTTTAAGAATGGTCACGAATTCAGACTCGCCGTTGACATCATCTTCGCCGACATTGGCCACATAAAGGACCGGTTTAATGGTGATCAATTGGAATTCATCAACGTAGGGTTGCTCGCTCTCGGTGAAACTTCCAGTTCTGGCGCTTAAACCTTCGTTCAATATGTCGAATACTTTTTCTAGGGCTGCAAATCGCGCTTTTTCTATGACGTCTCCGCCCTTGGCTGCACGACGTTGTTTGCTCATCCGTTTTTCAACAGTTTGTAAGTCTGACAGGATGAGTTCGGTTTCGATGATATCCACGTCACGCTCGGGATCGACTGAACCTTCGACGTGAACGACATCATCATCGGCAAAACAACGTACTACATGAAGGATGGCATCGACTTCTCGAATATTTGCCAGGAATTGGTTTCCAAGGCCTTCACCTGTTGAGGCGCCTTTAACCAAGCCCGCGATATCGACGATTTCGACCACAGCGGGAATGATTTTATCGGTAGGCATGAAGGTATTGATCGTTTGTAAACGCGCGTCGGGAACGGATACGATTCCAACATTGGGCTCTATAGTACAGAAAGGGTAGTTGGCCGAATCGGCGCCAGCTTTCGTAATAGCATTAAATATTGTCGACTTTCCAACGTTGGGTAACCCAACAATTCCTGCGGAGACGCTCATCTTTTTACCTCTTTGAAGTTGGGGAATGAATTGCTCAAACCTCGTTTCGCCATTTAACAGGATGCGCCTGGCCATGCAATGATCTCATTTCGGGTTTCCTGAAATGATTTGAAAAGGTATGCAAGCAGCCTTATAAAAGATCGCCTTCTGCAGCCTCGACGAGCACTAAATGACGTTTAAAACCTCTTATTTCTCCGAACTCAAACGTGAATCTGCGTCCCTATCTTTCGCTAAAAGCTTGGATGAAAGAGATCCCCTGCGTGCCTTCCGCGAGCGGTTTTATTTTCCAAAAAACGAAGCGGGGGAGGACTTGCTTTATTTATGCGGAAACTCTCTTGGACTACAGCCCAAGAACGC
>JALSKP010000765.1 GCA_026988815.1 Myxococcales bacterium
TTGTATTGGTGTTTTTTTGTTGGGTTTCCTCGCTTCGCTCCATCAGCCCAACCTACCGGATCACGCGCTAGTAATTCGGCTTGGCGATCGGCGAATCGTTGATCGTCCAACCATCCTCTTTTTCTTAGCTTGGATTTAAACTCAAACACCGCGTGATCCCGAGGGGCCAAGAGGCGTTGAGCGACTTTTTCCAACTCAGTATCGTACTTCTGGTCACCCTCCGTCAAATTCCAAGCTCCTCATCAATCTGTGGAATCAACCAGTCTTGGATAAAGACTTCCACAAGTACTTCGCAAGTTCGTAGAATATCGACAGGATCGAGGTCCTCATTATCGATAAAACCCAAAGAACGATCGATGGCAAGTTCTAGAATATTTTCCAACCCAACTTTGACATCCTCCAGGGGTAAGTCTAGTGGTTTAAGTCCGTCACGGGGGTCTTCTAGGTCAAAAAGTTGATCGACTTGAAACATGGTCGATCAAGGTGCTTATTATTTGGGAGGAGGAATGGGCAAGGTGGCCCAAAGCAAATATCGCGTCGATGTTGTTGACGCGATCGGGTCGCAACAAGAAGGCGTTTGGCTTGATTAACAACATTTCCCGTGATTTTCTTAAAATCGAACATACTCTAATGGTCTCAAATAGGAACGCGCTGTCAATCAAAGGCGTTTGGATAAACTATTTGATGAAACTGGTTTGCCTTATTTTGCGTGGATACTCTTCTTTCCCCTTTTTTCAAGATCCGAAGATCGATCATTCAGTTGAGCACCGTTTTAACCGAAGTATTCGAATAATATTTTTGGCCTAATTATTGCTTTTCCAAAGTGCGTTAGATAAAGAAACCTACTGTTAGTTGGAGACCCCATGTTAAAACCCTTTTTAAGTTTAATGTTTTTAATAACTCTTTCATCGGCCTGTGGTGAAGAAGACATCACCGAAAAAGGCGATGAAGAACAAGCCTTAACCGGCGGGAAATCAGATTCTTTTTTCAAACCCACCAATCATGGAGAACTCAATTTCGGCGTTCCAAGCACCGCTAGTATCTCCTCCGATGCGCGTTTCCACGCCTGGACTTTTACGCTTAGTGACGACGCCAAAGTAACCCTGAAGACCGATGTTTCGAGAAACTTGGATACCGTCATGTACCTCTATAAAAGAGATAATCCGATGGATTCTTGGGGACGTTACATCAAAAAGAACGACGATCATAAAGGGAACATTTGGTCTCAGATCACCCTAAGTGGAGAAGCTGCCCAATACCGAGTAATCGTCAAGCCCTTCAAAAAGGCCCTTAAGGGAAGTTTTGATCTCAACGCGACCTGTGATGGAGCTGGCTGTGCTTCGCTCGACGCAGGACAATGTGAGCCCAAACTTTTTGATTCGCCCAATGGCCTTCCCTACACCGATGTATGCGCGACGAAGATCATGAATATCGCAATGAGCCCTCAGGTATCCTCCTCTTCCGGCACGATCGCATATGAAAAGCACTGCCAACTCGGCGGCGTTGAGCAACTCGCTATTGCCCACTACGTAGACTTTTTTGAGGGTTTCGTAGACGTAGAAGACTTTTTTGATTTCGGAAGCCCTATCGATTTTGAATTCGATCACGTTACGCTCGAACGTGGACATGAAATAACAGTAGACGGCGGTGGAGACGAAAATGCGGCCACGCTTTTCTACGATAACGACCTCAACTTAATCGCCCTCTATCAACACAACCAAAGCCCAACCGTTGATTACTATTGTGGCGAGTCGATGGATACAAAATTGAACACTGAACCGGATCCAGATTGCGTTGCAGCCGTCCTTTTCGACACCCCAGCAACCGACGAAATGCCGCTCAAAACCACCAACGGCGAGCTTGTTCTTGACGAACTTGAAGGTGAAGATTTCCTCGCTTCAAACGATATCCTTTTTGACTTCACCAAAACCTATAAAACGGAGATAAAAAACGATACGCCCATTAGTTTCATCTACTTCTTCTATGGCGAAAGAGAGAACAATACCGTCAGCGAGCTAAAACTCTCGATTGCTGGAAAGCCCGCTATCACCTACAACGCCTATAGTGATTTCAACGGCGTCATGTTAGTGAGAACCGTAGAAGGCGTTTCAGATATTCGTTGCGAAAAGTAGAATCGTTCTACTTTCTTCCTCAACGCCATTGTGGCGTTTTTTTTTGCGAATCTAAAAACCCTCCCGAGCGTCAAAGGTATGCCAGTTTAAAGGAACGAGATGAAATATTTAGATGTATTTGTAAAAGGGTATGAACAGTACGCCACTTTTTTATGGTCGCAAATCACGACCCCTAACGCCGAACATTTCTTCTATCAAAACTACTTTTATCTCTTAATCATCTTGTCTTTGTTCTTTTGGGGATGGGAGATCGTCCGACCGTGGCGAAAGAATCAGGGGAAATTTAGGAAAGACTTTTGGCTTGATGCCTTTTACATGTTTTTCAATTTTTTCATTTTTTCTTTGCTGATCTATAGCGCTGCATCAGATGTTGTTGTGGAACTCTTCAAGGATGGCCTCGCTATGATTGGAATCAAAAACTTGGTCGCCATTGAGGTCAAAACCTGGCCCATCTGGGCTCACCTCCTTGTCACATTTTTCGTCAGAGATTTCGTTCAGTGGTGGACCCATCGTCTGCTCCACCGCTCCTCGACGTTATGGGAGTTCCATAAGGTCCATCATTCGGTGGAAGAAATGGGATTTGCGGCCCATCTACGTTTTCACTGGATGGAAACCCTCGTCTATAGCACGATTCAGTATATTCCTTTGGCGATGATGGGAATTGGTTTGAACGAGTTTTTTATCGTCTATGCCCTCACGACAATGGTGGGCCATTTCAACCACTCCAATATCAATTTACCATTAGGTCCTTTAAAATACGTCTTCAATAATCCACAAATGCATATTTGGCATCATGTAAAAACCTTGCCCGAGGATCACCAATCCGGCGTTAACTTCGGACTAACGCTGAGCTGTTGGGATTACATTTTTGGGACGGCCTATATCCCCAGTGATGGACGAGATATTGAGCTGGGATTTGACGATCTTGAATCTTATCCAAAAGGTTTTTTCGGACAGTTTATTTCTGGATTTCGAAAGCAATAAAACGTCTTCGATTCCATTTTTTGAGCGGGGAATAGGCAAAAAAAAGGTCGACAAGGTCGACCTTTTAGCGGTTTCTGAGGCCTTATACGAGCGCGTGACCGAAGGCCGTATCAAGCTTAATTCCGGGTCCCATTGTGGTACTAATCGTAATAGACTTGAAGTAGGGAGACTTAGAGGAAGCAGGCTTCAACTTAGCCAAGGCATCCGTTATCGCAGTAAGGTTGGCTTCCAACTGCTCTTGACTGAAGCTTGAAAGGCCGATTGGAACATGAATGTTTCCTTCCTTGTCGACTCTGAATTCCAAACGTCCGGCTTTGAGTTCTTTGATGATTTTAGTCACATCAAAGGTCACGGTTCCGGTTTTGGGGTTGGGCATCAAGCCGCGTGGCCCGAGGATCCGTCCAATTTTACCAACTTGTCCCATCATATCAGGGGTAGCAACGGTGTGATCCCAATCGGTCCATCCGCCTTGTATTTTTTCAACAAGATCTTCAGCACCAACAAAATCGGCGCCAGCTGCGGTCGCTTCTGCTGCTTTCTCGCCTTTGGCGATAACCAAAACCTTAACGTCTTTTCCTCTTCCGTGTGGAAGAGAAATCGATCCGCGAACCATTTGGTCTGCGTGTCGTGGGTTGACGTTGAGATTGAAAGCGGCATCAACGGTTGTGTCATACTTGGCGACTTTCGTTGTTCCGATGAGCGCTGTTGCTTCTTCTACGCTGTAGCGTTTTGTCGAGTTAATCTTCGCTGCTGCGTTACGGTACTTTTTTCCACGTTTAGGCATTTGGACCTCCAATTACGTCTACACCCATTGATCGACAGGTTCCGGCAACGATATTACCGGCCATTTGAATGTCGTCTGTATTAAGATCGGGAAGCTTAATTTCTGCAATTTCGAGAACTTGCTCCCAGGTGATCTTTCCAACTTTGTTTTTGTTCGGCTCACCGCTTCCCTTTTCAAGGTTGATTTTCTTCATGATAAGAATTGCAGCAGGCGGTGTTTTCGTAATGAAATCGAAAGAGCGATCCGCATAAACCGTAATTTCAACAGGAATAATCATTCCTGGTTGATCTTGGGTTCTTGAGTTGAACGCTTTACAAAATTCCATGATGTTAACACCGTGTTGACCCAATGCTGGACCTACTGGTGGTGAAGGGTTAGCTTGACCCGCTTTTACTTGCAGTTTAATTTTACCTGCGACTTTTTTTGCCATTTTTTTCTCCATTCAATCCCGTTAGGGGTTTGCAGTATACGTTGAGGCGCTCTTCAAATGGCGAGGTGAGACTCAACTCCTGCCCAATAAAAACTATTCTTCTATAGGTGAAACCTGATCAAATTCGAAAGCAGTACGTGTAGGGCGTCCAAAAATTTCCACCATAACGTGGAGACGACCTTTGTCTTGCTCGACATCTTCAACCCAACCTTCGAAACCGTTAAACTGACCATCGGTAACTTTGACCTTCTGTCCTCTTTCATAAGAGACACGAATGGTCGGCTTCATTTCACCATCTTCAATACGTTGTGTGATTTGTTTAACTTCATGCTCGGGAACGGGAGCTGGATTGCGCTCGTTTCCAAGAAAGCCGACAACCTTTGAGGTATTGTTCACACAGTGCCAGGTGTTGTCGTTCAAGATCATTTTCACAAAAATATAACCGTTATAAAACTTACGTTTCACTTCTCGACGTTTGCCGTTTCTCATTTCCACAACGGTTTCGGTGGGAATGAAAACTTCCTCAAAAAAGTCATCAAGTTTGGCTTGAATAATTCTCTGCTCCAACGCGAGCTTCACTTTGTTTTCAAAACCCGAGTAGGTTTGTACAATATACCATTGCATTTCGGACATTTTAGGCGCCTGGAAGTAAAAGGAAATCGGTAACATATTGCCAGAATTTATCGGCAAAAAAGATGAAAGCAGAGGCCACGATCGTAAACATCGATACAACAAGGGTCGCTCGTTTGGTTTCTTCCAACGAAGGCCATGTGACCTTTGCGAGCTCTAAAACAACTTCGGTAATATAGGCGCGATAATCTCGACGTTTGTAAGCCCAAAACATCAGCGCTACAGCGCCAGCAAGCGCAACAAGGGTAGCAAGTGTAATCTGGCTGCCAACGATCGCAACATTGGGAAGTTGGTCCAATCGAGCCCAAAGCAGCGTGGTCGCCTTATCAAACACCACGAAGGTGAGGATAAATGCGATGATATAACTAAAATTTACGTAACGTGAGACTTCCATAATTACTCTCAACAATGGCCTATAAAGAAAACTTTATAGTTTTTATAACAGGGGCGGAGGGACTCGAACCCCCAACCGCCGGATTTGGAATCCGATGCGCTGCCAATTGCGCCACACCCCTAATCGTCCATAAATCCCCAAAGATCTACGGCTCATAGGTCCTTCCATCCAAATTTTTTTGAAGGAAGGACGCGGAACCATACAGTAGCAATACGAGCAGATCAAGGCGGCGATGATAAAAGAATCCATTTATTTTCGATTTTCAGGCTCTAACCTATGGACAAAAAATTTGAGCCTAAAAACGTCTCCCAAAACCTTCTTCAAAGTGGTAAAGAAGGTTTGGATTCATCAAGGAGAATCAATGAAATATATAATCATCACCCTTTTCGCTCTCTCATTTGTCTCATGTAAATCCGAGGTACAATCCGCGTCGGCGGACGAAGTCAACACTGAATCAAAAGAGACTAAAAACGTTGAGGGTGAACATAAACCCCCTATCGAAAAATCGGCCGTTAAAGATGGACATTGGTACTGTGATATGGGAACCGTTCACTATTCTCATGCCGATAAAGGCGACGGAAAATGCCCACTTTGTGGCATGAAGTTGCACCACAAAAGCGCTAAAAAATAGACATAAATTCTAAGCCAAAAAAAACGGGCTTTCTGCCCGTTTTCTGTTTCTGCTTCGTGGTCTTACTCGCCTGCGGCCAGTTCCTCATCGTTGGTTCCATAACGGTTAACGATATCCTCAGGAAGTTCAGTGGGAAGAATAACAACGTGCTTAAGACGTTGGTATTCCTGTGCACCGGTTCCAGCAGGAATCAAGCGACCCATAATAACGTTTTCTTTCAAACCTTTTAGATGATCCACTTTGCCTTGTAGGGCAGCGTGGGTAAGCACTTTTGTGGTTTCCTGGAAAGAGGACGCGGAGAGGAAGCTTTCTGTAGAAAGTGAAGCTTTAGTAATACCGAGCAACAAATCCTGAGCGACTGCTGGTTTACCACCACGTTGAATAACCGCGCGGTTAGCCATTTCGAAAGTATCTCTTTCGACCTGCTCATCATTGAGGAAATCGGTGTCTCCAACGTTGATGATTTTCACTTTACGCAACATTTGTCGAACGATGACTTCGATGTGCTTATCATTGATCTTCACACCTTGAAGACGATAGACCTCCTGAATCTCATCCACCATATAGTTTGCAAGTTCCTTACGGCCTTTGATGCGCAAAATATCGTGAGGATTCTCCGATCCTTCCATGAGGGCTTCCCCTGCTTGGATACGGTCGCCTTCAATCACATGGATATGACGACGTTTCGGAACGGTGTATGATTTAGCTTCACCAACATCGGGCGTCACAATAACGGTACGCTTTCCTTTGGTTTCCTTTCCGAAAGAAACAACACCTTCAATCTCAGAAATAACGGCTTGCTCTTTCGGCTTTCTGGCCTCGAAGAGTTCTTCAACACGTGGAAGACCTCCGGTGATATCGCGGTTCTTTCTCGATTCACGAGGAACCTTGGCGAGAATAGAGCCAGCTTTAACTTCATCACCCTCGTTAACGAAGAGTGCTGCGCCTGCGGGGAGGAAAACACTTGCAAGTACTTTTCCTGCCCGCTTGTTTTCCTTGATAATGATACGCGGACGCACATTCAAATCACGACTATCAATAACAACTTTACGAGACAGACCCGTTTTATTATCGAAACGCTCTTCAATAGAAACACCCTCGACAATATCGGATTTCTTGAACTTCTCAACGATTCCATCGAATTCGGTAAGTACTGGCGTTGCAAAGGGTTCCCACTCGGCAAGCATCGTTCCCGATTTAACCACATCTCCATCTTTGAAGAAGAGTTTGGAACCATAAATGAGTGGATAGCGCTCACGTTCACGACCTTGATCATCATGTATCGCGACTTCGCCGTTACGCGTCATCACGATATAGACTGTCACACCGTTTACCGTTTGTACAATCGAACGAACATCGTGCAATACCACAACACCACCATGGCGCGCTTCACGGGTTGATTGCTCAGAACTACGCGAGGCAACACCACCAATGTGGAAGGTACGCATCGTTAGCTGGGTACCAGGCTCACCAATGGATTGGGCCGCAATCGTACCGACTGCTTCTCCAACATTGACAACCAGACCACGAGCGAGGTCACGTCCATAGCACCGTACACATACGCCGTCCAAAGTACGACAGGTCAATGCCGAACGAATACGAACACGCTCAACGCCTGAATCTTCGATCTTATCTGCGGTAATCTCGTCAATTTCCTGGTTGGCATCAACGACCAT